>CALUSD010000028.1 GCA_944323295.1 uncultured Bacteroidales bacterium
CCGGTGTAGACGAACATTTCGCTGAAACGCTGGAAAAGGATATAGGAGAAACTCAGGGCTATTCCGATGCCGATATTCCATCCTATGCCTCCGCGTCGCTTTTTTGATGACAGGGCGACACCCATTATCGTCAGTATGAATGCTGAAAACGGCATTGCGAAGCGGTTGTGCTTTTCTATCAGGGCATCCTTTATGTTGGCATCCCCTCTCATCCGCTGGGTGGCTATCAGGCTGTTCAGTTCCTTGTAGTTCAGCGACTCCAAAGTATTTTTCTTCCTGTAAAAATCTTCGACTGTCAGGTTGATCACGGTATCTAACTGGGCGCCGCTGCGTATTTTGTCTTCGAGAGAGTTTGTATAGTCCCTGATGAAATATTTTTTCAGCCTCCATCCGTTGAATGTAGTATCCCATACGGCAGTCTCGGCGGAAAGTTTGGATACGAGCTGATTGTTTTCTATCCTTTCTAATGTAAAACGGTAAGCGGTGTTGTTCCACGAACTGAAAGACTCCACATATACGAATTCCCCGGGAGAAAGCTGGTAGTGGATGTTTCTGTTTACATTGCTTGTGCTCGATTTGAGATATTTGTTTTCGAATTTGACTAATTCCTTGTTCGAATTGGGGATGATGAACAGGTTGAGGCAAAGGGAAAAGATGGCTATGATGGTCGCCGAGACGATGTACGGCACCATCATCCTGTGAAAACTTACTCCGCAGGAAAGTATGGCTATGATTTCCGAGTTGCCCGCCATTTTCGAAGTGAAGAATATGACGGTGATGAACACGAACAGGGCGCTGAACATGTTCATGAAATACGGGATGAAATTGAAATAATAGTCGAAGACTATCGCTTTCAGAGGAGCTTCCTTGCTGACGAAATCATCGATTTTTTCGCTTATGTCGAAGATGATGACGATGCCTATGATCAGAATCAGGGCAACGAAAAACGTAGAAATGAATTTCTTTATTATGTAGAGGTCGAGCAGTCTCGGCTTCAAGTCTAATTCTTTCATTTTCTATCCTCGGTAAATTTCATAAAATTGTTCAGTCGGGCGGCTGCATCCGTCATTTTCAAAACCGTATCATGTCTTTTTTCAGAGCCGGGTCATCATTTCAGAGCCGAGTCATCAGCCGCCGCACCGTAGCATCCTTCCAGCTGCTGAAATCTCCCGCCGCGATGTGTTTCCGGGCTTCCCTGACCAACTCCAAATAGAATGCGAGATTGTGCTCGCTTGCTATCTGGCCGGCAAAAATTTCCTTTGCGATGAACAGGTGCCTAAGATAAGCCTTGCTGTAAGTCTTGTCCACGAAAGACGTTCCCTCGGGGTCGACAGGAGAGAAATCGTCGGCCCATTTGCGGTTTTTCATGTTCAGGATTCCGTTCCATGTGAAAAGCATGCCGTTCCTTCCGTTTCTGGTCGGCATCACGCAGTCGAACATGTCCACGCCTCTTGCAATCCCTTCGAGGATATTGGCCGGAGTGCCGACTCCCATCAGATATCTCGGCTTGTCATCCGGCAGGACAGGGCATACCGTTTCCAGCATCTCGTACATTTTTTCAGTCGGCTCTCCTACCGACAGACCTCCGATGGCATATCCTTCACGGTCCAGCGATGCGGCGAATTCGGCGGCTTCCCTGCGCAGTTCGGGATACACGCAGCCCTGCACTATCGGGAAAAAAGCCTGCGAATAGCCGTAGAGCGGCTCCGTCCCGTCGAAACGTTTGATGCACCGCTGAAGCCATGATTCCGTGAGCTTCAACGATTTCCGTGCATAGTCGTACGGCGCGTCCCCCGGAGTGCACTCGTCTAAGGCCATGATGATGTCTCCGCCGATAATCCGCTGCGTATCAATGTTGTTCTCAGGAGTAAAAGTATGCTTGGAGCCGTCGATGTGGGATGAGAAAGTACAGCCGTCGGCAGTGAGTTTTCTGATAGGGGAGAGGGAAAAAACCTGGAAACCTCCGCTGTCGGTCAATATGGGCCTGTCCCAGGAAATGAATTTGTGCAGTCCTCCGGCAGCTTTCAGAATATCGAGACCGGGCCTCAGATACAGGTGATAAGTGTTCCCGAGTATGATTTCAGCTCCGATATCGTCCTTCAGGTCCCGGTGATAAACCCCTTTTACGGAACCTACTGTCCCTACGGGCATGAAAATAGGGGTTTCTATCTGTCCATGGTCCGTAGTGATGATGCCGCAGCGGGCATTCGAGCCGGGGTCTGTCGCAGTCTTGACAAATTTCATTTTTTATCGATTCAAACTTCCAAAGGTACAAATAAACTGCCATATCCGCAAATCGGCCGGAACTACGAGAAAACAGGTGAGAAATTTTTTTGTCATCCGAAGTTGCGTTTATTGTGTTATATTCGTCATAAGAATTAGAACAATGCGAAAAAACCTGCACATATTTTCGGAACCGGTCCGGGACAGGATGTACCGCTATGCCATGACACTTCTCGGAGACCGGGATGAGGCTATGGATGCAGTGCAGGATGTTGCCGGAAAACTGTGGCGTATGGGACCGGCCATGGAGAAGGTGAAGAATCCGGAGGCTTTTGCGATGAGGTCGGTGCGGAATTTCTGCATAGACAGACTGAGGTGCCGCAAGAGCGTGAGTCGGGAAATGTTTCCTGAGATTGCCTATACTGCGGAAGCGGATAAATGGGCCGATGTGCAGTTGGTGAGGATGGCTATCGGCAAGTTGCCGGAAAAACAGCGGACCGTGGTCCATCTCAAGGATATCGAAGGTTTCGGAACGGATGAGATAGCCGCTGTCCTGGGAATACAGGAAAACCAGACGAGGATGATCTTGTCCAGAGCCAGAAAAGCATTGAAAGAGATAATAATCAGAGAGACTGCCCGGAGGACGTCCGGAAGCGCGGAAATGTAAGAAAAATAGGGAGTTATGACGGAAACAGGTAAAATCAGACCCGAAAATGCTGCTGAAAGGCTCGAAAATCTGGCCGTATCGTATATGGAAGGTACCTTGGATGAGGCAGGGGAAGCAGAACTGAAGGCAATGCTTCTTTCGTCTCCTGGTGGCGAAGTCCCTCGCGGGTATGAGGCCATAGCCCTGCTTTTCCGGGGTTTCGGTGCCATGGCTCAGGAAAGGATGCCGGAGAGGACCGGCCGGAAACGACTGTTCATAGCCGCCGTTTCTGCAGCGGCTGCGGCTGCAGCCGTTGCCGGATTGTTTTTCATTGTCAGGCCTGTGTATGGCTATGATTCTTTCGGAAAGCCGATTACGGACAGGGAAAAGGCGCTGTCGAGGACAGAGTGTTTCCAGCAGCTGTCCCGGCTTGACATTTCGGTAAAGTCTGCCGGAGAGCTTGCTTGTTTTCTTGACCCGTGCGGCGGCGATGAATGTGTCGACCCGGAAAAAACTGATTTTTAATTTATTGAAATATGGATAATTCACGTCTTGTCAAACTGACATTTGTCCTGGCCGCTGTCTTGGTTTTTCCGTCTGCGGCATTCGGCCAGGAGGATTCTTTGGTATATCTGCGTCCGGCAGGAAGCGAGCTGCGGATAGAGGCTGCCGGATTCGGGATAACTCTCGGAAACAAAGGTACGCCAGAGCGGAAAACCGGGCAACGGAAGCCTGATAACCCGGCAAGAGTATCGACCTCCTTCGGTATTGCATCTTTGGACGTAGGATTCAATATTCTCGACAATCCCGCCTGCTACGGTCCCTGGGCAGGGATGGATGAATTTCTTGATTTGAACAACGGGAAAAGCGTACGCATAGGGTGGGATGTTGCTGCGGTAAGAGTGGCGCTTGACCGGCGGTCTCGGATCCTTTTCTCG
>CALUSD010000029.1 GCA_944323295.1 uncultured Bacteroidales bacterium
AGACGGCCTGATAAAGTTCCTTCCCCAGGTCATCCTTTCCCAATGCGCTTATGAGTGCGGACCTGCAGCCTGCCCTGTTCGCCCAGTATGCGAAATTCAGCGGCGCTCCGCCCACGCATTTTCCGCCCGGGAGCATGTCCCAGAGCAGTTCGCCTATGGCTAATATCCTTTTTCCGTTCATAAATCGAAATCTATCATGATTTTCATACTCGTTTCCCTGTTTTCGTCGATATGACGGTAAGCATCCGCGTACTTTTCCAGAGGAAAACGTCCGGTGATCAGATGTTCCAGCCTGATATCGCCCCTGTGCACGGCATCGACTGCCGCGAGATAGTCCTCGTGCAGATACATCATGGAGCCGATAAGGGACAGTTCATGCTCTCCGAGATAGAACATGCTGATGGCCGGGTCCTTGGCATGAACGCCCACTATTATCACGTCTCCTCCCTTTTCGATACACTCCATAAGCGACCTTACGGATGACTCGACCCCTGCACATTCGATTCCGACCTGAAACCCTTCATCGCCGAAAATCCCGCGTACGGCCTTATTCAAAGGCGTCTTGGAGACATTGACAGTGTGGCTGACCCCGCTTTTGCGGGCTGCGTCGAGCCTGAAATCGCTGATATCGGTGATACATACTTTTTTTGCACCCCGTGCAATGGCGAACTGGGCCACGAGATTCCCGATAGTACCGGCTCCGGACACCACGACATTTGCGCCTTCAATACGATGCGGCCTCGTCGTGACATGGGCAGCCACGGCTACAGGCTCGATCATGGCGCCGAAATCGAACGACATGTCTTCCGGAAGCAGGACCACCCTGTCCTGAGGTACGATGAAATAGTCACGGGCAGCTCCATCGGCCTGAAAAGCCTCCACTTTCAGATTCGTACAGACATTGTATCTTCCGTTTCTGCATGGATTGCACTTTCCGCAAACCTCCTGAGGCCTTGCCGTCACTTTGTCCCCGGGACGGCAGACAGTCACATTGCTGCCGACGGCAGCCACTGTACCGGAGTACTCGTGTCCCTGGATGACCGGATACTTCGTAGCCGGATGGGTCCCGTGGAAAGAGTGGATTTCCGAGCCGCAGATTCCTATCCTCTTCACATTTATCAGGACGTCGTCCGCAGAGAGGTCCGCCGCAGAGAGGTCCGGCACCCGATCGATACGGATTTCTCCCGGTCTTATCAAAACAGCTTGTCTCATAATCGTTTATATAGTTAAAAAAAACTTAAACTGTCAATTCATATCGAGGTCATACACCTGAGTATAAGGGACATCCGTACGTCCCGCCCCCGCTCCGAGTGCTTCGGCCAGAAATTCCCGGCATTCGGACATGAGGGTTTGCGGACCGGTTTCCGATTTGCTGCACAACGCAGCAATGATGCCGGCAGCCTCCCCTTCGACACCGCATGCCCGAGGCACATAGCGCGAGCCTGTCCGGCTGTCCGTTCTTATCTGCGGGCAGGATGTTTTCATGAAATTCGGAATGCCGAAAGTCCGTATCATCGAATACGGCTCATCGAAAAACGAAGCGAGCGAAGACGGCTCGGAAGCCCCTTTCAGGTCTCCTTCGACCGCCGTTTCACGATATTCCCCATTCGCCGCCATGGCCGCAAAGAGACCTCCGTGCATGCAGTCGATGAACAGCTCCGCTTTCAGCCATATTCTGTCATTGTTCACGACATCTGTCAGAACTACAGCATCGATTTTCCCTCCTTCCGCCTTGATCACTTCATCGATCACATAATTCCGGAAAAGGGCGATATTGGCTTCCGCTTCCACGAATGCGGATTTTTTCCCATCCTCATACATCCGGGGCGCGTTATCGTTTCCACCGCGTTCCGGAGCGAACTCGTTCAACATGTATCCGAGCGACGGGAAACGCCCCGTATTGACACGTCCTCCGAGACCTGTCCTGAATTCGGACGAATTGGCTCCGCCCAAAATGCTGCGGTCATGCACGAGAGCTACCTTCAGGCCTTCACGAGCCGCCGCCACTGCCGCACATATTCCGGCTACGGTGCCTCCATAGACGGCCAAATCGAAACATCCCTTGAATTCCGGATGCTCCCGGCCGGGGAAAAGCACACGCCTCAGAGCCCTCGTATCATCTCCTGGCATTCCGTCCGACGATGTGAACAGTACGCACTCGCATCCGACTCCCGAGCCGGAAGGGTCGTGAAGGGCTGCCCTGTGTTTTCCTGTCATGAGGCTGACTTTACCGAGATTCTTCCAGGACCATCCTGCCGTTCCGCCGTCTGCACCGACGCTCATCGTGCGCCCGTCCACGGATATTCCGAAGGCCGTCCGCTCACTTCCCGATGCCGCCCTCATTCTGACCCAGACATTGTATCCGGCATCGTGCAATACATTGAATTCCGTTTCCGCATCGGCTGCAGGCTCTCCGAAAGCATGAGACGAAAGGCAAGGAGCGCCGATTTGCATGACCGGTCCGGAATCGAGCACCCAACCGCCTCTGAAATGGAAAGATGCGGCCGGAAGCAGTATGGAATCCGCCAAAGTAAATTCCGGTGTCCTGACGGACAATGCCTTCGTCCCGCCGACAGCCACGGTCGATTCCCTGCATATCATTTCCGGCTCTAACAGCAGTCTGCGGGAATGCCCGGACTGAGAATTCTCTATCATGTCTTTCAGCATGCTGAAAGCGCCGAATGCCATGTCTTTCGTAGACTGGGTAATGCGTGTCATCCTCGGAGAGTAAAGGTCGTAACTGTCATTGTTGTCGAAACAGATGACGGCAAGCCGGTCCGGAACCTTTATTCCGAAATCATGTATAGCCTTCAGCCCGAGCACGGAAATGGTATTGGTCGGGAATATCACGGCCTCGACCCCGCGCGCTACCGCATCGGCGATAAAATCCATCACATCCTTCTCGGCATTGCCGTAGGCAGTATAACTGACTGAAACATATTCTCCGAGGCCGCTGTCGGCCATCGCGCTGCGGTATCCCAACTCCCTTTCCGTCATGCTCGAGATACCGAGCGTATAGTTTACCATCGCGATCTTCCTGTATCCCGATGAAATCAGGTGCCCGGCGGCCATTCTGCCTGCCTTGAAATTGTCCAGAAGGACCTTTCCGCAATCGACTTCCGGGATATCCCTGTCGATAAGGACTGTCGGGATACGCGCATCCACTACCTTTTTTATATATGGAGTGCTGCCTTTGCAAGGCGCAATGATCATTCCGTCCACGGAATTGTCGAGGAACGTATCGACTATGCTCTCCGTCTTCGACGCAGATTCATCGGTGCTGGCAAAAAGTACCGTATAGCCGTTCTTGTAAGCTACGTTTTCGATGTAGCGGGCGATATCGGAGAAAAAATGGTTGGCAATGTCGGAAGTTATCACCCCGATGGTATACTGGCGTCCGCTGCGCAGGCTCGATGCGGCCTTGTTCGGTCTGTAGCCGAGACGTCCGGCCACCTCTAAAATCTTGTTGGCGGTCTCCTCGTTTACGGAGTATTTCTTCTTTTCCCCGTCCTGTTCGTTACGGACATTGTTCATAACGAAAGAGACCAAGGATATGGATACTCCGGCTTCGCGGGCTACGTCTTTTATGGTAACTTTACGCATGTTGCTTTAAGGTCATGTTATTCGGAATCTATGGACATCAGGGAGGGGGGTACCTTCTATTTCAAGACTATGCCTTTCGACTCCATCCGGCTCTGCAAAGCCCGGACGTCGAGCTCGCGCGGAGAGCAGCCTGCGGCGGCACACATGGAGGCGGCGATGCCCACGGCTTCTCCCATGGCCATACAGATGGACATCACCCTGTACGAAGCGTGCGCGCGGTGAGTTCCCGAAATGCACCTTCCCGTCACATACAGATTTTCTATGCCGCGCGGAAGAAAACAGCGGTAAGGGATATCGTACGGACGGCACCATCCTATCTTGGCCTCGGCCTGCCCTGCTCCGGCAGGGTTGTGTATATCCACGATGAATTCCGCATCATGGACTATGGCATCCTCGAATTTCGCTCCCGCCTCCACATCTTCTCCGGTAAGGACATAGTCTCCCATGACCCGCCTGCTTTCCCTCACTCCTGTAGTCGTTCCTGAAGCCGTGCAGCGGCAGTTTTCGTAGCCGGGCACATATTCGCGCAGGAAATCCACGAGCAGCCTTATCTGTCTGCGGAGTTCGATGTCCGCCTTGAAAATCTGTCCGACATCGGTAATATCCACTCCGCAAAGCTGGGTGGTATTCACCTGACGCTGTCCGGGGACTGTCGTTGGATGAAGTCTGACAGCAGCAAGATCTGCCGGCAGTTTACCTTCGTCCGCCAATCTTTTGCAATAGTCGAGGAAACGTTCTCCGTTCAATTCCACATCATCCACATCTCCGATGCAGACTATTCCCCTGTCCTCGTCCACTCCGTCTATGGTAAACTCCAACGTCACTGGCTGCATGAGACCGTCTCCATCCCTGCCTTTCGCGATTTCCGCTCCGGCCAATGCCGATACGGCGGCGTCTCCCGTGGCGTCTATGACCACAGCCGCCGTCAAGGCGAAAAGCGTCCCGTTGCATGCCGCTATCACGCCGCCTGCTCTGTTTCCATCCTTTATGACATCGACTATGCCGCACTGCATGAAGACATCTATGTTCGCCTCCGCAGCCACGAATTCTTCAAGCAGAAGTTTCGCATTTTCGAAATCGTGGGCTTTTCCGGTGCGTCCTATCATATCGTTTTCCGGGACACCGAGCAGCCGTACCATTTCATCTCGCATGGTCCCTTTGCCGGTCATTCCGAGTATCGGACCGACATAGCCGGCCGTCAGGTTTCCGCCTATCACCCCATAGCGTTCTACAAGGGCGACTTTCGCCCCGTCCCGGGCCGCGGCTACCGCTGCACATATCCCTGCGGGGCCGGCTCCAGCCACTATGATATCGTAGCGGCCGCGGATACCGATTTTTCGGTTGTATTCAATTTGCTCAGTCATTGCAGGAAAATTATTTCAACATATCTTTCAGAGTCTGCATTGCACCGGCATCATGGACTTTTCCGACCATTTCCATATATGGGTCTGCAAATTTTTCCGCTGTATCCAATCCTGCACCGGCGAAAGGAGATATCGTCAGGAATGCCATCGGATCGTCGTCCGAGATTAGTTCTTTATCCTCATCCGTAAGCCATGGCTCCCAGATATCGAATGTCTCTCCGTTGTCATCCCGGCGATATTTCAGATATTGGCGGTAGCAGGCCGCCAGATAAGCCATTCTCGTCATATCGGCGCCGTCGGCTATCATTTTTTTCAGATTCGGAACGATATAGACCGGGAATTTCGAGATCCCGTCGGAGCACAGGCGCGCTATCTGGTCGCTTACCGCCCTGTTTCCGAAACGCTCGATCAAAGTCTTCTTGTACAGGGCAAGGTCTACCCCGTCGGGAGCCGGGACGTAAGGCGTGATGTCCGTATCCATGAATGTTTTCAGCAGGGCGACTATGGATTCGTCCCTCATCGCGTCATCGACCTTGCGGTAGCCAGACAGAAAAGCCGGATATGAAAGCATCGTATGCGACGCGTTCAGAAGGCTGAGCTTCATGTTTTCCCAGGACGAGACGTCATCCGTGAACTGCACCCCCACCTTTTCGAGAGGAGGTCTGCCTGCCGCGAATTTATCTTCGATGACCCACTGTATGAAATCTTCGCAGTATACGGGCGCCTTGTCACGGGTCCCGTTTTCCGCATTCAGTCTTTCGATGTCGAACTGATGTACTGCAGGGGTGATACGGTCGACCATGCAGTTAGGGAATGTGACATTTCCGCTCACCCAGTCGGAGAGGTCAGCATCCTGAGCCGCAATGAACGATGTGAATGCCTTGCGGGCGGTATCGCCGTTATGCTGCAGATTGTCGCATGAGAGAATGGTGAGCGGACCGTTTCCCGCGGCCTTTCTCCTGCGCAGCCCTTCCGCCACATAGCCGAATACCGTCAAAGGGTCCGCCGGACAGGCCAAATCATGCTGCACGTATTCGTCATCCATGAGAAATTCCCCGTCGACTTTGGAAATATTATATCCTCCTTCCGTAATCGTAAGGGTGATGATCCGTATGGCCCTGTCGGCAATCTTGTCGATTATCGTCCGTTTGGAATCTCCGGACCAATACAGTTCGGTCAACGAACCTATACGCAAGGTCTCGTTCCGTCCCGTCCTTCCGCAAATCGTAAGAGTGTATTCTCTTTTCTGGGACTTCAAGGCACGGTAGAGTTTTTCATCGGACGGAAGAATCATGGCGCCGCAGATTCCCCAGTCCCTGCAATCAGGATTTTCCTCAAGAAGCCTGTTTACATAATATTCCTGGTGGGCCCTGTGGAAATTTCCCACCCCGAAGTGCAGAATGCCGCTTTTGACGGACTGTCTGTCATATTTGCAGTCTTTGTTCCGTACCATATCGTCATCTTGTCAAATTGGTTCCGTAACTTATCAATACGCTCCTCAGCTCATCGGTATCTATCTTGTCGACATCGATATCCTTTCTCGCACAAATTGCCGCAGCGGCTCCGGCAGCCTGGCCGGTACCCATGCACGCAGCCTGCACCCTGAGGGATGCCGAAGCTACAGGATCGGCCGAAAGCGCCCTTCCTGCCACTAAGAAATTCTTGAATTCAGGAGAATACAGGCATCTGTACGGTACGAACGCCGCATCCTTGAGAAACTCGCATCTCTGGGCCGTCGAAGCGGAAGCGTGTATATCCACGGGATGACAGCCTCGCGATATCGAATCCGGAAAGTCGACTGCGTTTATGTAGTCGTTCCCTTCCAGGGTCACGGCCCCCTTGATCCTGCGCGTCTCCCTGATTCCGGTCTGAGGAGCAGTCGCTATCAGATACGAAGCGGAGAATGCAGGAATATGCTCTTTGAGCAATGCTGCGAACTTGTGGACATGCTCGCGCATGATGCATTCCGTTTCGGTCTGCTCCCTGTTGGATGCCATGTCCGCATACATCCTCGTCATATTCACGAGCACTACGCCTTTTTCGAGCACGCTGCAATACCATGGTCCGCCGAAAACCGGAATGGAAGAATCCTTTTCCCTGAGCTTTTCGAAAACTTCCCTGATTTTCAGGTCATGATAATTGACGCCCTGCCTGCAGTGGTGAAGCATGGGAAGAGCATCCGTATCCACACCTCCGAGCATGAATATCAGGGAAGCAGGCTGAAGATATTCCGAAACAGGCTGCATCGGGACACCGGCACGGACCGCCAGATCGGCGTCGCCCGTAGCATCGATAAAGTATCTTCCCGCCAATGCTTCCGCACCGTCCTTGTTTTCCACCACGACATGCGTTATCCTGCCGCCGTCGGTCTTGCAATCGCTGATGTACGAATGGAAATAAATCTTGACGCCGACCTCCAAAAGCATCCTCTGGGCTATCAGCTTGTATTTTTCCGGCGAAAAACTGATGTTTCCCAAGGGTTTTTCCTCTATAGCTCCCCCTATGCCGGCCAGTCTTTCAATGAATTCCCAAGGTATACCGTCTATGATGCGTCTTCCGTTATAATTGAAAACGCTTATCGGGGCCACAAGCCCTGCAGTAGCCATACCGCCGAAGAACCCGTATCTTTCGATAATGGCAACGGAAGCCCCTCCCCGGGCTGCAGCTATCGCTGCAATGATTCCTGCAGGACCTCCGCCGCAAATCACGACGTCATACTGCCCTACCACAGGAATCTGTCTGTTCTGACTTATAGTTTGCATCGCAGAATGAATATTTGGTCATTAGTTTTGTAAAACGTTTTTCAAATGTATAAAACATTTTACAAAAACTCAAAAAATATTAATCGCATTCTTCATGCGATTTCATTTTGCGACAAAAATAGAATACGGAAATCACGGAAATGTCAACATTCCGTTACAAAAATATTAATCAATTTAATGAAGGTCTCCACAAAGTATCTTCAAGCTATGGGCCGGACAATCTCGATCCTCATTCCGAGGGCGTTCATAATGCGGTAGAATGTGGCAACGCTCGGATTGATGACCCCTTTTTCTATCCTTGAAATATAGGATTTGCTGACGTGCATCTTGTCCGCGAGTTCCTGCTGCGTCACCTTGGATTC
>CALUSD010000030.1 GCA_944323295.1 uncultured Bacteroidales bacterium
GCGGGTTGGCATTAGGCAGCAGCCAGCTCACGGTAGCATGACCGGCCTCATGATGGGCGATGGATTTCTTTTCCTCCGGAGTTATTATCTTGTTCTTGCGCTCCAGACCGCCTATGATTCTGTCCACCGCATCCAGGAAATCCTGCTTGTCTATTTCAGTCTTGTTCTTGCGGGCCGCAGTCAAGGCCGCTTCATTGCAGACATTGGCTATATCCGCTCCGGAAAATCCAGGCGTATGCTTGGCCAAAAAGTCCACATCGAAATCCGGAGTGAGTTTCAGACCTTTCAAATGCACCTGGAAAATCGCGCTTCTCTCCTTCAAATCAGGAAGGTCCACATGAATCTGTCTGTCGAAACGTCCGGCCCGAAGCAAAGCCTTGTCAAGGATATCCGCCCTGTTGGTCGCCGCCAGAATGATCACACCGGAATTGGAATCGAAACCATCCATCTCAGTGAGCAGCTGGTTCAGCGTATTCTCCCGTTCGACATAGGACGAAAAACCGACATTCTTGCTTCTGGCACGTCCTACGGCGTCTATTTCGTCGATGAACACGATGCACGGCGCCTTTTCCTTCGCCTGGCGGAAAAGATCCCTGACTCTCGAGGCACCGACACCCACGAACATTTCCACAAAATCGGAACCGGATATCGAAAAGAACGGCACATCAGCTTCTCCCGCTACAGCTTTGGCCAGCAATGTCTTGCCCGTGCCAGGAGGGCCTACAAGCAGCGCACCCTTGGGAATTTTGCCGCCGAGAGCCGTATATTTTTTCGGATTTTTCAGAAAATCGACTATCTCCATCACCTCTTCCTTCGCTCCGTCCAAACCTGCGACATCCTTGAAAGTCACTTTCATGCTGCTCTTTTCAGCCAGCTTTCCCGTCGATTTGCCCACACTGAAAAATCCGCCCGGTCCGCCAGGCCCCATGTTCCTGTTGAAACCCCTGAACATGAAAACCCACATCAGAATCAGCAGAAGCGGGAAGAGAATCCATTCAAGCACTGAGCCCCAAACCTTGTTGTTGTTCTCTATCACAAGTCTGAATCTGTCGTTTTCAGGCAGGGAATCATTCAAAGCCTCGAAAGTTTCCTCCGGATTGAAACTTCCCGATACCAAAAAAACAAAATGCGGAGACTTGGAAGGTATGTTTCCTCCGAACTTGTCGGCATATTTTTCTATCCTGTCCGGTTTGATGGTGACCCGTCCTTCGAAATCGTTCCTGATAAAGACGATTTCCTTGACATCTCCCGCGAGAATCTGTTCCTTGACATCCTCCCACTCTATTTTCTGAGGATTTGCTCCGCCCTGGTTGAAAAACATCCACACGATGACAATAAGAAGTATCATGTAGATCCAGGAAAAATTGAATCTGATATTTACCGGTTTTCTCGGGTCTTTTCCCTGACCCTGACTGTTGTTCGCGTTGTTATCCATTTTCTGATGACTGCTCTAAAAATCGAAACGTTCCGCATCCGACCACAATGCTTCCAAGCGGTAGAATTCCCTGTACTGTGTCTGGAATACATGCACTACGATGTCTCCGTAATCAAGAATAATCCAGAAAGAATTTTCCCTGCCCTGCGACCGGAGTACTTTTCTGCCGCACTTTTCCATCATGCGATCCTCTACATTGTCCGCTATGGCATTTACATTCGTGGTAGAATCCGCGTTACACACGATAAAATAGTCGGAAATAGCCGTTCCTATATTCCTGAGGTCGAGAGACACGATGTCCATTCCTTTCTTTTCCGACATCGCCTCCGCTATGACCTTGATTTCTCTGTTTTCCATCCGGGTTTACTTAAATTTTTATAAATTGCGAAGTTATCAAAAATTTTTGCGGCGCTAATATACGCAATTTTCACACCAATGGAAAAAATGTCAGTAATAAAGTGGTATGAAACCATCGATTCCACCAATAACGAAATGTCGAGAGAGGCATCCCGTCTTGACAATCTGTCAGTCATTGCAGCGGAATACCAGACATCGGGCCGCGGACAGCGGGGCAACAGATGGAAGGCCGACGCCGGAAAAAATCTGACGTTCAGCATCCTTCTCAAATTCAGTACGGGAGAAGAAAATCCCGGATTCTGCTGTCCGGCGCTGAAGGCGTCCGGACAATTTTCGATTTCAGCAATCGCAGCCGTCGCACAATGCCGTTTTCTGCAACGGTACGGTATGGATGCAAAAATAAAGTGGCCGAACGATATTTACGTCGGCGACGGGAAAATCTCAGGAATGCTGATAGAAAATTCTCTCTCCGGGACGTTCCTCAGAACTTCCGTTATCGGCATAGGTCTGAATGTCAACCAGACGGAATTCCCGTCCGACCTGCCGAATCCGGTCTCGATGTCCAAAATAACAGGCACCGGCTACGACCTGCACGGCCTTTTGGAAGATTTCATGTCGGTTTTCGAGGAATGCCTGAGCATGTTGGAACTGCCTTTGTCCGAACTGACCGACATATATGAAAGCTGTCTTTACCGACTCGGACAGGAATGCCGTTTCATCGATCTTTCCGCCCGCCCGGCCTATCTTCCGGCAAATCCGGTCATCGCATCCATGCCCGCGCATGATTCAAACGCCTCCCAGCTTACGGAGCAGGCGAACTCCCCCGGGACGGATCTTCCCACTTTTTCAGGGATCATACGCGGCGTCACGCCTGAAGGCCTCCTCCGCGTCGAGCTCACCGACAGGACAGTCCGCACCTTTGCATTCAAGGAAATCGGCTATATCATCTGACCTCAGCGGCCGGAATGGAAAGCGGGAAACCGGAACCGCTTAAATTTTCTCAGTCCCGCCTGAAGATATCGCGGGTATAGACCTTTTCCCGAACGTCATCCAATACGGAATCATACCGATTGGCTATTATACACTTGCATTTAGACTTGAACTCGGCGATATCATTCACCACCTCGCTGCCGAAAAACGTCGTTCCGTTCTCCAAAGAGGGCTCATATACAATTACCGTAGCCCCTTTCGCCTTTATGCGCTTCATCACGCCCTGAATGGAACTATGTCTGAAATTGTCTGAATTGGACTTCATGGTCAGCCTGTAGACTCCTACCACCACACTGTGCTCCTTCGCCATGTTCCAGTCGCTGCTTGCGGTATAATATCCAGCCTTTTCCAAAACCCTGTCCGCTATGAAGTCCTTCCTCGTCCTGTTGCTTTCCACGATGGCCTCGATAAGATTTTCCGGCACATCCTTGTAGTTCGCCAACAATTGTTTCGCATCTTTCGGCAGACAATATCCGCCATAGCCGAAAGACGGATTGTTGTAATGATTTCCTATCCTCGGATCCAAACATACGCCCTCGATAATGGACCCCGTATCCAAACCCTTGAGCTCGGCATAGGTATCCAGTTCGTTAAAATAGGATACCCTCAGCGCCAAATAGGTATTGGCGAACAGCTTCACGGCCTCGGCTTCCTTCAAATCCATGAAAAGTACCGGGATGTTCTCCGCGACCGCCCCTTCCTCAAGCATTGCGGCGAATCTGTGAGCCGCATCCTCCAACCCTTCGCCGGCAATCTCATTTACCGCAGCTTTTTCTTCCGCATCCCCGCCGTCTGGTTTCGGATACCCGACAATGATTCGGGACGGATACAGGTTGTCATAAAGAGCCTTGCTTTCCCGCAGAAACTCAGGTGAAAAGAGCAGGCGGAGCTTTTTGCCCGCAAGTTCAGGCTCCGTTCTGAACCTGTCGAGATATTTCACATAAAGGCTGCGGCAGTAACCGACAGGAATCGTGCTTTTGATCACCATCACGGCATCGGGATTCACCGAAAGCACCAGATCCACCACCTCTTCCACATGACTCGTATCGAAAAAATTCTTCTTGGGGTCATAATTCGTAGGAGCGGCTATGATGACCCAGTCGGCATTTGCGTATGCACTGCGGCCGTCGAGAGTAGCTGTCAGGTCCAACCGTTTTTCCGACAGATATTTCTCGATGTACTCGTCCTGTATCGGCGACTTTCCTTCATTTATCATCGAGACCTTTTCCGGTACGACATCTACGGCAGTGACCGTGTTGTGCCGGGCCAGCAGAACAGCCATGGACATGCCGACATATCCCGTTCCCGCTACAGCTATCTTTTCTTTCATAATTCCGTATCAATAAATTTTCCCCGCATTTGTATCGAGGGGCACCCTGCAAATATAAAAATTCCTGTACCATTCGGCAAATCTCCTCAATCCAGTCCGCAAATCGGTACGGGGAGTAAAATGGAAATCCCTCTCCAACGCAGACGTATCGGCATAAGTCACGGGCACATCCCCCGGCTGCATCGGCACCAGTACCTTATGGGCATCGAAATCATAATCTGCAGGCAGGACTTCCGCCCTTACGAGCTCTTCCTGCAGGACGGTCACGAAATCGAGCAGATTCACAGGACTTCCGTTACCTATATTATATATGCGGTATGGCGGCACAGGAAGACCGTCACTGCCGACTGAACGCGCCGGAGCCGACTTCATCACAAGGCGGACACCTTCCACGATATCATCTATATAGGTGAAATCCCTCCGGCAATTCCCGTAATTGAAAATCTTTATCTTCTGTCCGGTCAGAAGTTTTTCGGTAAAGCCGAAATAAGCCATGTCAGGCCTGCCTGCAGGTCCGTATACGGTAAAAAACCGAAGCCCGGTAGACGGAATGTCATACAGTTTGGAATAGGCATGAGCCATCAGTTCGTTGCTTTTCTTGGTAGCTGCATAAAGCGAGACCGGAGTATCGGTCCTGTCATCCACAGAATAGGGAATTTCCGAATTCAAGCCATACACCGAAGAACTCGAAGCATAAACCAAATGCTTCACTCCCGGCTTTTCCCCGTCGTATGAATGGCGGCACGCTTCGAGAATATTGTAAAACCCTATGATATTCGATTCGATATAGGCATCCGGATTCGCAATACTGTAACGGACTCCTGCCTGAGCCGCCAGATTCACCGCTATGTCAGGTTTGAATTCTTGGAAAATCCTGTTTACAAGCGTCTTGTCCGCGATATTTCCTTTTATGAAATTCCATCTGCCGGCAGTTTCGCGAACTTTGGCCTCTATCCGACGAAGCCTGAATTCCTTGATGGAAACGTCATAATAATCGTTCATGCTGTCGATTCCGACAATATCGACATCGCTTTCGTTTTCCAGTAACGACAGTACTAAATTGGCTCCGATAAAACCGGCAGCCCCGGTCAGCAGAATTTTCATCAGTATGATTTTTTATATTTTCCAGCATGAGACAAACGTACGGTCAGACCGAAATTGTCAGCATACAGTTCGCCGATATCTCCGTATGCCCCCACGGACACTGAAAGAGGTATTTTTTTCGAAAATCGCGGAAAATCGACCTCCAAGGCAAGCGAAACCTGCTGCGGAGCCGAATCGAAAAGAGCCATGCGTTGCGGGGGATATATGCCGAAATTCTTCGAATAGGTGGCTTTCAACCGATATGGAATTTTTCTCGCGAGCCTTCCGGCAATACCGACATGATGGGCTGTCACCCTGTTGTTCGCAACCCCGAGGACAACCCCGTCCTCTCCTGCAGGCATCGGAACGAAGAGAGGCAGTCCGACCGTCCTGCCGTAATATGTCCAGCCGGAACGGTACTCTCCGTTGTTGAAATAATTGTCCCGGCCTCCGATAACATAGTATTTTTTATCCGGGTCCCTTTCGAGCTCATCCGGTTTGGCCGGCCTGTCATGCCGTGTTCCGGACTGCCATTTGGTATACACGAATTCATACAGTATGGACGACACCCAGCGGTTTTTGTCATTGAAAGAGAAAAACAATGTGTTCACTCCGTCCGGAAAATTCTGCATTCCCATGCCTGAGCCGTCATCGAAAGGTATGTCATGTGCAAATGTCAGTGTAAAGTCATCAGCGTACCAGTCCACCTGTATCAGCTCCCTGCCGCGATGATCTCCCAGTACGTTTATCCTGTCGCTTGTCGTGGCGCCGCTTCCGCCGCTCATGCCGCAGATTACCCTGAGATAGTCGGTAAAGGACCTGGGCTGCCTTCCATAAAGCGGAGAAGTCCCGCCCCACATCGACCACTGTTCAAGGCCGAGCCGCAGATAAACCTTCCTGTGCAGACGAATTTTGGCATACAACGATTTGTTGTGGAGCATGGCGCCGTCCACATACCTGTCATCTAACGTTTTATAGTCTGCATAGTTGGCCTTTAACGCTAAAATCCCTCTCGTTCCCGGAATTTCTGTCCAGTCCACCTGCAGATTGTATCCCAGAACATTGCGGGCATTTCCCGACCAGACTATGTTGCCGCCCGTAAGGGACAGGCCTCCGTAGTCCGCCGGTCTGTCTCTCATTCCCAAATCCAACCGGAGCATTTTCCAGCTTATGCCGGCATACAGTTCTTCGACATGTCCGCTCCATGCCGGGACGGTCTTTCCTGCTGCGGAATTTTCGATACCCCTCAACATGGGAGCGACAGTCACGGATGTCATCGAAGCCGGTACGGCCGTGCCGGACAGTTTCACTCCGGCCAAGACAGCGATTCCGTTCTTCATTCCGTACTTCACATCCGTTCCAGCCACGAGCAGTCCGCCATGGGTATTCGGAAAGATGCCGTTCTTTCCTGTTACGGACCAGAACGGCAATGAATTTTGCGTGGCTCCGGTTCCGTACATCGATACGTCCCAGTCCATCTCTATCGTCTGCCCGGATAAAGACAGG
>CALUSD010000031.1 GCA_944323295.1 uncultured Bacteroidales bacterium
GTAAGGCAGGACCAAAGTCGCCTTGTGTATGATGATGCCTTCCGGATCTATGTTCTCCTCTGCAAAAATCCCCTCGAGTTTGCTCTTTATTTCCGTGGCCGAAATTACGGGCTTCACTCCGCTTCCCCCTTCGATATAGAGCTTTTCGGCAGCTGCGGCCGCTTCCGGGTCGTCGGGAGTGACGAGTCTGCCGTCGGTGGTGGCGATGTTCAGTGCAGACTGAGGTGTCTGGGATGGCGTGACGTATGCGCTTTCAGTATCCTGATATACCTGCATGTCCTGGGCCCCGAAGAAAAACAGAAATGAGGAGTCGACATTTTCCCTTTGTCCGTATTTCGAACGGAATTTCAGTTCCGCGTAGTTTCCTCCGATGTAGTAGGAGTCGGTCACTATTATAGGCAGTTCGAACATGTTGATCCTGCCGCCGTTGCCCACAGGCTCGTCTACGTCGATGTAGATTCCGTAGAGCTCGGGCTCCTTTACGTAGTCTCCTACCGAATCGAGCTTTTCCTTGGCCTGAAGTCTTTTGATGGCTGTTATATATTCGTCGCCGAATGACGGATTGAAGTCGAACGAGAGTGAATCCTGACCGAAATACGTGAATACCGGAGCCACTCTTTCTCCGATACTGAGTTTCGTTTCCTCATTTATGTATATGACGTCTTCGCCGATTTCTTTCGTGAGCCGGCGGACATTCACATTCTGTATGATATGTTCCTGACTTTCGTCCGGAAATGAGAGCGTATCCCTGACTGCCGTGAAATGGAACTGGGTGCAATGCGGATCTTCTCCGAAATCCATGTCCGGATCCACGGGAATAATCGTGAATGCGCATCCGCGTTTCGTCACTCCGAAATCGTCGTCCCTGACGGCCCCGATGGTGATTCTTGAAGAACTGTAGCCGGACAGCCTGTCCGTGTTTCTCAGGCGGATGTCTTCAAGATATATGGTGTCGGTATATACGTCGTATTGATGTCTCGTTGGGATGAATTCTTTCCCGAGCTCATTGTCTATCTTCACGCAGGAAAGCATACAGCCTATTCCCGCTACAAGCCCTGCCGCAAGGTGAATGAATTTCAACTGCATTTTCTAAAACCGATCGTAAAAATTGTTGTAAATATCGATATAGCTGCCGTCCTGAATGGCTGCATCGTCATACGGCAGTACCGGAAGTCCGGACTTTTCGCAATACTCCGCGAGTTTTTCGTCCATGTGTTCCGACCCCATGATGATGCCGTCGGAATAACGCACGGCTAATTTGGCGAGACCGATGCCGTCTAAATTTTCCATGACATCCAAATCCGCTTCGGAAATGTCGCCGAAACGAATTTTTTCTTTCAAGTCGTCGGAAAACGTCTCTGTCGCGATTTCATCGTAAAGAGAAAGTATGACTTTGCTGTCCGCAAAGATCGGGTCGTCGGAATAGACTTTTTTGAGATAAAGCGGCAGGATATGGGAAATCCATCCCTGACAATGGACTATGTCCGGCGCCCATCTCAACTTCTTTACCGTTTCCAATACGCCGCGGGCAAAGAATACGGCACGTTCGCCGTTGTCCTCGAAAAATTTTCCCGTTTCATCGAAATAGACCTGTTTTCTGTGGAAATAATCTTCATTGTCGATGAAATAGACCTGCATCCTTGCTGCGGATATGGAGGCTACCTTTATGACGAGAGGCCTGTCCACATCGTTTATGATGATGTTCATTCCAGACAGGCGAATCACTTCGTGAAGCTGGTTTTTCCTCTCGTTTATGCATCCGTAGCGTGGCATGAACGAGCGGATTTCCTTTTTCCTCTCCTGAATGCCCTGCGGCAGGAAGCGTCCTATCTTCGAAATGCCGCTTTCGGGAAGATACGGGAATATCTCCGAATTGACATAAAGAATTTTTTTAGCACCATCTCCCATATTCAAGGCATTAAAGACAAAAACTCAACAAATATAATAATTATTTTTGATATTTCACTATCTTTGCCCCAATAGGGAGATTCGAAACATAGAATATTTCAGATTTCATCATGGCTAAGGAAGAACGCGGCATAATAGGCAGGAGGTTGAAAAGTGCATATCTGTCGACCGTGATAAGTATCAGCTTGGTGCTTCTTTTGGTGGGGATAGCGAGCCTTTTGCTTGTCAATGCCAAGTCTGTTTCGGATTATTTCAAGGAAAACATGCAGATTTCCGTGATGTTGAAGCAGAATGTGGGGGAAAAGGCCGCAAAGGATTATCTGCTGGATCTCAGTTCCGAGCGGTATATCAAATCCGCCGAATACATTTCGGTAGAGCAGGGAGAAAGGGAGATGGCCGAACTCCTCGGCCAGGATTTCTTGGACGTCTTCGAATCGAGCCCCATTCCTGTTTCCATAGATGTTACCTTGAAAGCGGACTATGTTTCCGCCGACAGTTTGGATGTGGTGAAATCCGAGATTTCGGCGAGCCCTTTGGTCGACGAAGTGGTTTATCAGCCGTCGTTGGTCGAGGCTTTGAATGCGAATCTGAGCCGTATATCGCTTGTGCTCGGAGTTTTTATCGCCCTCCTGCTGTTTATCTCTTTCGTGCTGATAAACAACACCATAAGGCTGAATGTCTATGCCAAGAGATTTACCATTCATACCATGAAACTCGTAGGCGCCACCCGCTCTTTCATCCGGGCTCCGTTCCTGCTTCAGTCGGCATTCCAGGGCGTATTTTCCGCCATGATAGCCATTCTCGGGCTGATCGGTCTGCTTTTCCTCATGAGAAGCGAGCTGGCTCAGTTGTTCGAGATTTTCAGTCTGGAACTTTTGCTGGCGGTGATGGGCATAGTGCTGGCTTCGGGACTTCTCATCTGCCTTGTGAGTACATACTTCGTGGTGAACAAGTTGGTGTCGTTGGACAAAAGCGATTTGTATTATTGATAACATGTCCGGGTCAGGAATTTTCCCGGATGCAAAACCATTGGAAATGGCTGATATTAAAGATGACGGCATGGGAAAAATGCCGATAACTCCGAAAGGGCTCCGCTTCGTACTTGCCGGAGTCATAGTGATGATCGCCGGGTATATCCTGCTTGCGGGAGGCGGTGTAAAGGATCCGGAAGTCTTCAATTATGCAATGTTCGATTTCAGAAGACTTGTAGCGGCGCCTGTCGTCATACTCTGCGGTATAGTGGTCATTATTGCTGGAATCATGCATAAGGACAGGAATGTCGAACCGGAATAATACGTGGTCATGGAGTGGTTTGAAGCAATTATTCTCGGAATAGTTCAGGGTCTTACGGAGTTCCTGCCCGTAAGCAGCAGCGGGCATCTCGTCATAGGACGCGAAATTCTCGGAGTGGAGGAGTCCGGAGACCTCGTTTTCGAAGTTGCCGTTCATGCGGCAACAGTGCTGAGCACGATAGTCGTGTTCAGACATCAGATATGGAATCTTCTGAAGGGACTTTTCAGGTTCAAATACAACGACGAAACGGATTACATCCTGAAAATATGCGTTTCGATGATACCTGTGTTTATAATAGGTGTCTTTTTCAAGTCTTTCGTGGAAGGTCTGTTCGAGTCTCTTTTCGTCGTGGGGGTGGCTTTGCTGATGACGGCATTTTTGCTCTTCCTGTCCGATATGGCGTCTAACCCGCGCAGGCAGGCTCCTGTATCCGGCAGGGAATACCGGAACGGAATATCGTACTGGCAGGCCCTGGCCGTAGGCATAGGCCAGGCTTTCGCGGTGATACCGGGATTGTCCCGTTCCGGGACAACTATTTCAGTGGGGCTTATCTGCGGGGTCAAAAGGGAAGTCATGGCTCAGTTTTCATTCCTTATGGTCCTCGTCCCGATTCTCGGGGAGGCGTTTCTTCAGGTGGTCGGAGGCGAAATGAGCGGCTCGACCATAGGCGCCCTGCCGATAGTCCTCGGGTTCGTGTCCGCTTTCCTGTCCGGACTGTTCGCCTGCAATGTGATGATAGCTTTGGTGAAAAAAGCCCGGCTTACGTGGTTTGCCCTGTACTGTGCGGTCGTCTCGCTGCTGATTTTCATTTTCGGGTAGAATATCCCGGCGATGACATTCCGGACAATATAATCCCGGGACGTTGATATATGGAAACACCTCGGAAACTTACATATTTCGTTGCAGACGTACATCTCGGTCTCGATGTCAGCGACCCTGCCGGCAGGGAGGCGCGTTTCGTGTCTTTTCTGAAATCCCTGCCCAAGGAGCAGACGAATGCCCTGTATCTGCTCGGCGACATCTGGGATTTCTGGTACGAGTATCGCGATGTGGTCCCCAAAGGGTATGTCAGGGTCTTTGCCGCACTGACGGAACTGATGGATGCGGGAGTGAAGGTGTACTTTTTTACCGGCAACCATGATGTATGGGCCTATCATTATTTCGAAGAACTTGGAATGATACGTCTCGAACAGCCTGCCCGTGTCGAGATAGACGGTACGCATTTCTGCATCGGTCACGGGGACGGACTCGGCCCTGTGCCTTTCGGATACAGACTTCTGAGGGGGATTTTCCACTGCCGGGCGCTCCAGTTCCTGTTCAGTCTTCTGCATCCGTGGATTGCTTTCCGTATCGGCAACGGATGGTCGAGGCACAACCGGCTGGCGCGTCATTCGGAATACTTTTTCAAGGGAAAGGACGAGCCTCTGTACAAGTTCGCGTCGGAATACGAGAAAAAATACCCTGTCGACTATTTTATTTTCGGGCATTATCACGTGAACGTCAAAATCCGTACTCCGGAAGGGGCGGATCTTTTTGTCCTGAAAGACTGGATGAACTCGTCTCCCTATCTGTATTTCGACGGGATTTCTATATTGGGAGGATATTTCCAGAAAAGCGAAAAATAAAGTCCTTCGAACTGGCCTGCATCCCACAGCTCGACGAGTTCTTCTATCGGTCTGTCTTCTCCGTCCGGGTCGTAAGGTTTTTTGAGGTCCGTTCCGAAAAGTTTTGCGATGCCTTGCCAGAATCCGGCAGCCATTCCGTTTTTGTAGTCCTTTATGATCAGGTATGAGGATTTGCCGACCTCGCGGTCAATGAGTTTCATCAGCAGCGCACCCTGGGATACCGTCAGATGCCGCATCGGCTGTTCGAAGTCGTCGAACAGTTCTTTCTGCCTGGCGTTTATGTATCTGTCGCGCCGGCCGCGTTTCAGATTGTCTGCTGCTATCGTGCTGTCCACTTCATGTACGAGGTGCCTGGCTGCAAGGGCGTACGGATACGTCTTGCTGAAATTGTGGACAAGACGATAGTATTTCCTCCATTCCCGACCTTTCTGTCGCGGCAGTTTCGAGTAAACCCGTGCCGGAGGCAGCTCGTCGACGTAGACCGTATCCTGCCCCTCGATCCGGAACTGCATGTAAACGCTTTGCGGCGTCTGCTTCTGCGGAGACTGTATCGCGGCGTCGTGCGCATTTCCAGTCATTGCGTGAAGCTCCACGTTCATTGCGGCAGCCGCAGCCATACCTATTAATATTATATGTATCGTCCGTCTCATCGATATTCTGTTGCCCGGCACCCGAAAATCCGGGGGTCTGCAAATTTATGAAAATTCCTGACATGTGCGGAATCGGATGTCTCTGCCGTTGGTCGGAACGACCAATATCGTCGCGGTCGAAAATGGAGTGAAAAATTTTTGAACAACATTCGTAACAGGATGATTTTCCCTTATTTAAGTAGCAGATGTTTCGGTCGAAAATATCTGCTTTTTTCTTAAATAATATTTGCAATTCAGAAAAAATGACTATCTTTGCAGTCCCTTAATTGAGGATAAGTCCGCCCAACCAGCTGATACTCAATTAATTAGGACTAAGAAATAAATTTTAAAGCAATAAAGCAATGTTACAGCCGAAGAAAACAAAATTTAGAAGGCAGCAGAAAGGTCGCATGAAAGGCCTGGCACAGAGGGGCAACCAGCTCGTGTTCGGCTCTTTCGGTATCAAGACCTTGGAAAACTGCTGGCTTACCGGTCGTCAGATCGAGGCAGCGCGTCAGGCCGTAGTGCGTTACATGAAGCGTGAAGGTAAAATCTGGATCAGGATTTTCCCTGACAAGCCTTACACGAAGAAGCCTGCCGAAGTCCGAATGGGTAAAGGTAAGGGTAATCCGGAGGGCTTTGTTTGTCCTGTGACCCCGGGCCGTATTCTGATCGAAGCTGAAGGCGTTCCTATGGAGATTGCGAAAGAGGCTCTCCGTCTCGGCGCTCAGAAACTTCCTGTCACTACCAAGTTTGTTGTACGCAGGGACTATGTTGTTGAATAATTAATGGAGAAAAAATGAAAGCATCTGAAGTACGTGAAATGTCGATCAGCGATCTTCGCGACCGCATCGAAGCCGAGAAGGCTGCGCTCGACACAATGAAGATAAACCACACTATTTCTCCGATAGAGGATACGTCGAAAATAGCAAAGGCCAGAAAGGATATCGCGAGAATGATGACGATTCTGGCGGAAAAAGAAAAACAGAACTAAAATTTCAGTCTGATGGAAAGAAATCTTCGTAAGGAAAGAATAGGAGTAGTGGTCAGCAACAAGATGGACAAATCCATCGTAGTTGCCGTGGCAACAAGAGAAATGCACCCTATTTACGGTAAGTTCGTAAAGAAGACCACCAAATTCGTTGCTCATGACGAAAAGAACGAGTGCAGCGAAGGCGATACCGTACGCATCATGGAAACTCGTCCTCTGAGCAAGACCAAGAGGTGGAGATTAGTAGAAATCGTAGAAAAAGTTAAATAACAATGATACAGCAGGAAACACGTTTACAGGTGGCAGACAACAGTGGTGCAAAGGAAGTCCTCTGCATCCGCGTGCTTGGCGGTACGCGCCGCCGTTATGCAAAGGTAGGCGACAAGATAGTCGTTGCCGTGAAGAGCGCCATCCCTGGCGGGGATGCCAAGAAAGGTTCAGTATCCAAGGCTGTAGTAGTTCGTACGAAGAAGGAAATACGCAGACCGGACGGCTCGTACATCCGTTTCGATGACAATGCCTGTGTGCTTCTCAACAATCAGGGGGAAGTCCGCGGTACCCGTATTTTCGGTCCTGTAGCCAGGGAGCTTCGTGAGAATTACATGAAAATAGTTTCATTAGCACCTGAGGTCCTTTAATCGAAATCGTTATGAAGAAAATTTATATCAAAAAAGGCGACACAGTCTATGTCAATGCCGGAAATGACAAGGGTAAGACCGGCAAGGTGCTCGAGGTGATCCCTTCCAAAGACCGTGCTATCGTGGAAGGTGTCAATATGGTGAGCAAGCACACCAAACCGAATCCGAAAAATCCGCAGGGCGGTATTGTTAAACAGGAGGGAACTATCCATATTTCCAATCTGCAGCTTGTGGACCCGTCGAAGGGAGGCCCTACAAGAATCGGCCACAAGATCGTAGATGGAAAGAAGATCCGTTATTCTAAAAAATCTGGAGAGGAGATTAAATAATGGCAAAGACTAAGAAGACAGAGGCAGTTGTGAACAATGCAGTGCCTGCAGGATATGTTCCGACTCTGAAAAAATTATACAGGGACGAGATAGTCCCGAAGCTGATGAAAGAGTTCTCGTACTCTACGGTAATGCAGGTTCCGAAGCTCGTGAAAATCACTATCAACCAGGGTGTGGGAGACGCTACCGGCGACAAGAAATTGGTGGAAGTGGCTCAGCAGGAGCTGACCTTGATTGCCGGACAGAAGGCGGTGACCACCCTTTCGAGAAAGGATATTTCCAACTTCAAGCTCCGTAAGGGCAACCCGATCGGAGTGAAGGTGACTCTCCGCGCATCGAAGATGTATGAGTTCCTTGAGAGGCTTATCCGTATCTCTCTTCCTCGAATCAGGGACTTCAACGGTATTTCCGAAAAATTGGACGGAAGGGGAAACTATACGCTCGGTATCAAGGAACAGATCATTTTCCCGGAAATCGATATCGACAAGATTTCGAAAATCCTCGGAATGGAAATCACGTTCGTAACTACAGCTAAGACAGATGAGGAAGCACACGCTCTTCTGCGTGAGTTCGGTCTGCCTTTCAAAAAGCATAACAACTAAAGGAGAAGCAGTATGGCAAAAGAATCTATGAAAGCCCGCGAAGTAAAGCGCGCGAAATTGGTTGCCAAGTACGCAGAAAAGAGGAAAGCTCTCAAAGAGGCCGGAGACTGGGCTGCTTTGGACAAACTTCCTAAGAATTCAAGTCCATGCAGGATGCATAACCGCTGTTCTCTCACGGGAAGACCGAAAGGCTACATGCGCAAGTTCGGTATCAGCCGTATCCAGTTCCGTGAGATGGCGAGCAACGGTCTTATCCCGGGCGTGAAGAAAGCGAGCTGGTAAGAAGAGATGCAGACAAATTTTCAAAAACAATATTATTAATGGATATCGGGCGTGAAAATACGCCGGTTATTAAAACAACAAAAACATGACTGATCCAATAGCAGATTATCTTACAAGGATCCGCAATGCCTATATGGCAGGCAAGAAAATCGTGGAGATCCCTTCATCAAAGATGAAAATGTCCATGACAAAGATCCTTTGCGACAAGGGTTACATCCTCAGCTACAAGTTGGTGGAGGGACAGCCTTGCAACACTATCAAAATCGCCCTCAAGTATCACCCTCAGACAAAGGTGGCTGCCATCAAGAGCATCACCCGCGTATCGAAGCCGGGTCTCAGAAAATACACGAGCGTAGAAGACATGCCGAGAGTTCTCAACGGCCTCGGAATCGCTATTCTTTCTACATCGAAGGGTGTCATCACGGACAAGGAAGCGAAAGAGCTGAATGTCGGCGGTGAGGTTTTATGTTATGTATATTAATTAAAAGAATCTAATAATGTCAAGAATTGGTAAATTGCCTGTACACCTTCCTGCCAAGGTCACTGTCGAAGTGCTCCCCGGCAATGTTGTCAAGGTTAAAGGACCTCTCGGCGAACTCAGTCAGAAAGTGGATTCCGACATCACTGTGACCGTAGAGGGAAATGAAGTTAAGTTGACTCGTCCTACCGACCTCCCGAGACACCGTTCTCTTCACGGTCTTTACCGTGCACTGATTCACAATATGGTAGTCGGAGTTTCAGAAGGATTCACCATCAGACAGGAACTCATCGGTGTGGGTTATCGTGTGGAAGTCAAAGGCCAGATCCTTGAATTCTCACTCGGCTTTTCGCATGACGTACATTTCATGCTTCCTGCAGAGGTCAAGGCTGAGGCAGAGCCTGTCAAGAAAGGTGCGAACCCTATCCTTGTCCTGAAGAGCGCCGACAAACAGCTTGTCGGTCAAGTAGCTGCCAAAATACGTTCTCTGCGTAAACCTGAACCATATAAGGGCAAAGGTATCAGATTCGTCGGCGAGCAGATTCGTCGCAAGGCCGGTAAGTCAGCAGGTGCTAAATAATAGGAGATTGAGTTATGGCATTGAATAAGATAGAAAGAAGAAAAAGGATTCATTTCCGTATCCGTAAAGTTGTCAACGGTACTGCTGAAAGACCGAGAATGGTGGTGTTCAGAAGCAACAAGCAGATATATGTGCAGGTAGTGGACGACACCAAGGGCGTTACCCTCGTTTCCGCAGCTTCCAATGACAAGGGACTTGCTGCAGAGTGCAAAGGCAAATCGGGCAAGGAAGCAGCCGCTTTGGTGGGCAAAGCCATTGCAGAGCGCAGTATTGCAAAAGGTATCACTACAATATCTTTCGATCGTGGAGGTTACCTTTATCATGGAAGAGTTAAAAGTTTGGCAGAAGCTGCCCGCGAAGGTGGCCTAATATTCTAAAGAAGACTATGGCAAATACAAATGTTAAAAGAGTAAAGACTTCGGACCTCGAACTTAAAGACAGATTGGTCGCAGTCAAAAGAGTGACGAAAGTTACGAAAGGCGGCCGTCACTTCAGTTTCGCAGCCATCGTAGTGGTGGGTGACGAGAACGGCGTTGTAGGTTATGGTCTTGGCAAGGCTAATGAGGTCACTACCGCAATTTCGAAAGGTATAGAAGACGCAAAGAAGAATCTGGTTAAGGTTCCGGTGCTCAACAAGACGATTCCTCACGAGCAGGAGGCAAAGTTCGGCGGCGCCAAGGTATTCATGAAACCGGCTGCCCCGGGTACCGGAGTGAAGGCCGGAGGTGCAATGCGTGCCGTATTCGAGTCTGTGGGCGTACAGAACGTCCTGGCCAAGTCCAAGGGATCTTCGAATCCTCACAACTTGGTGAAAGCTACCGTAGCTGCCTTGGCAGAAATGAGGGATGCTTATACTATTGCCGGACTTCGCGGTATTCCTATGAGCAGAGTATTTAAAGGTTAAGGAGGAAGATCGAAATGGCAAAAATCAAGATAACCCAGATCAAGAGCAAGAACGGTGCTACCAAGAGGCAGATTGCGAATCTTCAGTGCCTCGGTATCCACAGATTGCACCAGACTGTCGAGGTAGAGTTGACTCCGGTGACCAAAGGTATGGTCCAGAAAGTTCTCCACCTTGTGAAAGTTGAGGAAATTTAAATTCGGAGGAGCAAGTAATGAAATTGCATGAATTGAAACCTGCAAAAGGTGCGGTAAAAAGCAGGAAAAGAATAGGACGTGGTGAAGGTTCCGGCCATGGCGGCACATCGACCCGCGGTCACAAGGGAGCTCAGGCACGTTCCGGTTATTCCCGCAAGATAGGATTCGAGGGCGGTCAGATGCCTATTCAGAGGCGTCTTCCTAAGTTCGGATTCAACAACATCAACAGAGTCGAATATGTTCCTGTCAATGTTGCGACCCTTCAGAAACTTTCTGAGAAATGGGGAGTTACAGCCATTGATGTGGATCTTTTGAAACAGAATGGCGTTGTCTCTAAGACTGCTTTGGTGAAAATTCTCGGCAATGGCGAACTTTCCGCCAAACTCGAAGTTTCTGCCAACGCATTCTCGAAGTCGGCTGTCGCCAAGATCGAAGCCCAGGGTGGAACCGCTACTACAATTGAGAAATAATGAAGAAGTTTATACAGACAATAAAAAACATCTTCAAAATTGAAGAACTGCGCAAGAGAATCGTGTATACGATTCTTTTGCTGCTGGTTTATCGTCTCGGGTGTTTCATCGTACTCCCCGGCATAGACTCGGCCCAGCTGGCAAATCTTCAGGACAATACCCAGGAAGGTCTCGTAGGCCTCCTGAACATGTTCTCCGGAGGAGCATTCGGCAACGCGTCGATTTTCGCTCTCGGTGTGATGCCTTATATCTCGGCTTCCATCGTCATCCAGCTTCTCGGCGTCTTCGTGCCTTATTTCCGCAAACTTCAGATGGAAGGTGAAAGCGGCAGGAGAAAGATGAACCAGATGACAAGGTATCTTACCATCCTGATTCTGGTCATTCAGGGACCTGCCTATATGGCTGCCCTTCACAACCAGATTCCGGAAAGCGCATTCCTTGCCGTGCATAATCTCGGATGGAGCAACTTCATGTTCAACTTCGTCTCTACCATTATCCTTATCGGCGGAACGATGTTCGTGATGTGGCTCGGCGAAAGGATTACCGACAGGGGTATCGGAAACGGTATTTCCCTTATCATCATGGTCGGTATCATCGCCCGTCTTCCGTATGCGCTTACTGCCGAAATCGGTGAAAAGGTGAATAATACCGCCGGAGGCGTGCTGATGCTTATCGTGGAACTCGTAGTGCTGTTCTTTGTCTTCGTAGCGGCCATCGCTCTCGTGCAGGGCGTCAGAAAAGTGCCTGTACAGTATGCCAAGAGGATTGTAGGAAACAAACAGTACGGCGGAGTACGCCAGTATATTCCTATGAAGATCAATGCGGCCGGTGTCATGCCTATTATCTTTGCACAGGCTCTCATGCTGTTCCCGCTGATCTTCTCGCAGTTCGACGCTACCCGTGGACTTGCTGCGACCTTGAGCAACTATACCGGTTTCTGGTATAACCTTATATTCGGACTTCTCGTTGTGATTTTTACATATTTTTATACTGCCGTGACGGTAAATCCTACCATGATGGCGGAAGATATGAAGAAAAACGGAGGGTTTATCCCGGGCGTAAAACCTGGAAAGAAGACTGTAGAGTACCTCGACACCATCATGTCACGCGTTACTCTTCCAGGCTCCATTTTCCTGGCGCTTATCGCCATCCTGCCGGCATTCGCAATGCTGTTGGGCGTGAATAACCAGTTCGCAAGTTTCTATGGCGGTACATCGCTGCTGATTCTTGTCGGTGTTATTCTGGATACTCTCCAGCAGATCGAGAGTCATTTGCTGATGCGTCATTATGACGGACTTATGAAAACCGGCCGTCTGAAAGGACGCTCGGGAATGTAGTTTCAATAGTTCATTGGATTATGGTAAGGCCGAAAACTGAGGAAGAAATAGCGCTGATGCGCGAGAATGCCATTCTCGTATCAAAGACATTGGCTGAGGTCGGTAAAATGGTCGCCCCAGGTGTGACAACTCTCGAGTTGAATAGGGTGGCCGAGACTTTCATCCGTGATCACGGGGCTATACCGAGTTTCTTGGGTTATGACGGCTTTCCTGCTGCTCTCTGTATTTCCGTAAACGATGTCGTGGTGCACGGTTTTCCTTCGGATTATGTCCTGAAAGAGGGAGATATCGTATCCGTGGATTGCGGCACATTGTACAAAGGCTATAACGGCGATTCCGCATACACTTTCCCGGTAGGAGAAGTGGATGCGGAGACCCGGAAACTCTTGGATGTCACCAAAGCGTCATTGTATAAGGGAATAGAGAAAGCGGTGGATGGTAACAGGATCGGAGATATCGGACACGCGGTGCAATCGTATGCCGAATCTTTCGGATTCTCAGTGGTTCGCGAGCTTGAAGGTCATGGTATCGGAAAGCACATGCACGAGAATCCGGGAGTACCGAACTACGGCAGACCGGGCAGAGGCCCGAAGCTCGTGAGCGGAATGACTATCTGCATCGAGCCGATGATAAACGCAGGGACCAAAAACGTGTATCTATCTAAAAATGGTTGGGCAGTACACACGGCGGACCATCGCAAATCGGCGCATTTCGAGCTTACGGTTGTTGTCAGAAAAAACGTTCCTGAAATACTGTCGACCTTTGATTTTATTGAAAAACCTGATGTTGAATTATAAAGTGATATTTAAATGCCGAAACAGTCGTCTATAGAACAGGAAGGCGTTATCGTAGAAACGCTTCCGAACGCAATGTTCAAGGTAGAGTTGGAAAACGGACATGTGATTCTGGCTCATATCTCGGGAAAAATGAGAATGCACTATATCAAGATTCTGCCGGGAGACAGGGTCAAAGTCGAAATGTCACCGTATGATTTGACAAAAGGAAGAATTTCTTTCAGGTACAAATAAAAATTTACGATAATGAAAGTCAAGGCATCCATCAAAAAGCGCAGCGAAGACTGCAAGATCGTTAAGCGTAAAGGCCGTCTTTACGTGATCTGCAAGAAGAATCCTAAATTCAAGATGCGCCAGGGATAATTTTTATTTAATTGTATAATAAATAAAATAAAAGTATAATTATGGCAAGAATAGCCGGAGTTGATTTACCTAATAACAAAAGAGGAGAGATAGGCCTTACCTATATCTTCGGAATCGGTCGCAGCTCAGCCAGAAAGATTCTCTCGGGTCTCGGAATCGATTTCGATACCAAAGTCGGAGAATGGAACGACGAGCAGATCGCAGGAATCCGTAACGTGATCGCGACCGAGTACAAAATCGAAGGAGAACTTCGTTCAACTATCCAGATGAATATCAAACGTCTGATGGATATCGGTTGCTACAGGGGCATACGCCATCGTATCGGTCTTCCTGTGCGCGGTCAGAGCACCAAGAACAACGCCCGTACAAGAAAGGGTAAGAAGAAAACCGTTGCGAACAAGAAGAAGGCAACTAAATAACAGATGAATTATGGCAAAGAAAACGACATCGACAAATAAAAAGAGAGTTGTAAAGGTTGAAGCATACGGCGAGGCCCATATTTCATCAACCTTCAACAATGTGATCGTGACTCTCACGAACAGCATAGGCCAGGTCATCAGCTGGTCCTCAGCCGGAAAGAGCGGCTTCAGGGGCTCGAAGAAGAACACCCCTTACGCTGCGCAGGTGGCTGCGGCAGATGCGGCTAAGACTGCATACGATCTTGGTCTCCGCAAAGTCAAAGCATATGTAAAAGGTCCTGGCGCCGGACGTGAGTCTGCCATCAGAACGATACACGGAGAAGGTATAGAGATCACGGAGATTATCGACGTGACTCCGATGCCGCACAATGGATGTAGACCTAAAGGCCGTCGTAAAGTTTAATTTTTAGAGATAAAGGGAAATTGCTATGGCAAGATATACAGGACCAACTACTAAAATCGCACGTAAATTCGGCGAGCCGATTTTCGGTACGGACAAGGATTTCGAGAAAAGAAATTTTCCTCCGGGACAGCACGGCTTGGCAAGGAAACGCAAGAAAGTTTCCGAGTACGGTACTCAGTTGAAAGAAAAGCAGAAAGTAAAATATACTTACGGCGTTCTGGAAAGACAGTTCCGCAATACGTATGAGAAGGCTTCGAGGATGAAGGGGCAGAAGGGTGAAAACCTCATCATTCTTCTCGAGTCCCGCCTCGACAACATCGTATACCGTCTCGGAATAGCTCCTACGAGGGCCGCAGCAAGGCAGCTCGTATCGCATTGCCACATCACTTTGAATGGCGGAGTATGCAACATCCCGTCGGCTCATGTAAAGCCGGGTGATATCGTTGCAGTCAGGGAAAGGTCGAAGAGTCTCGAAGTCATCCAGAGCAGCGTGGCATCAGCCCCTAAGTACTCATGGCTCGAATTCGACAGCAAGGCTCTCACCGGAAAGTACCTCAATGTTCCTGTCAGGGAAGAGATTCCTGAAACAATCAACGAGCAGCTCATCGTCGAATTGTACTCCAAGTAATAGTTAACACCTTAATAAGAATAACAATATGGCAATCTTAGCATTTCAGAAACCGGACAAGGTAATAATGCTCGAAGGAACGGATACTGTAGGCCGTTTCGAATTCAGGCCGCTCGAGCCTGGATACGGACAGACTATCGGCAACGCCCTTCGCCGCATCCTGTTGTCTTCTCTGGAAGGTTTTGCTATCAATTCGGTCAAAATTTCGGGAGTGGATCAGGAATTCGCGACTATTCCGGGTGTGATCGAGGGGATGCAGGACATTATTCTCAATCTCAAGCAAGTGAGATTCAAGAGGATGGTAGAGACTGTAGATTCCGAGGTAGCAAACATCGTAATCAGCGGCAAACAGGAGTTTACCGCAGAGGATATCTCCAAAGGATTGTCTTCTTTCAAGGTGTTGAATCCTGAACTGCACATCTGTTCTCTCGAGCCTTCCGTGAAACTTGAGATTTCTCTCAACATCAGCAAAGGCCGCGGTTTCGTTCCTGCGGATGAAAATGTGGATTCGGACACTCCTATCGGAACCATTCCGGTGGATGCCATCTACACTCCTATCAAGAACGTGAACTGGATAGTGGACAACTGGCGTGTGGAACAGAAGACGGATTATGAAAAGTTGACACTTGAAATCATAACTGACGGCTCTATTACTCCGAAGCTCGCGCTTCAGGAGGCTGCCAATATCCTTATCTATCACTTCAAACTGTTCACGGACGAGAAGAAACTTTCTTTGGAAAGTGCGGTGGAGTCGGATTCCAAGGAGTTGGATGAAGAGTCTCTCAGGATGAGACATCTGTTGCTTACGAAACTTTCCGACATGGGACTTTCGGTAAGGGCATACAACTGTCTTAAAGCAGCGGATATCGATACATTTGCTGACTTGGTTTCTTATTCGAGGTCGGAGTTGATGAAGTTCAGAAATTTCGGAAGGAAGTCCCTGAACGAAATCGACCTCTTGGTAGAGAAAATGAAACTGTCTTTCGGTATGGATGTATCCAAGTATAATATTGAACCAAAGAAAAAGACTGTATAAAAAATGAGGCACAATAAATCATTCAATCATCTCAGCCGTAAAAGCGGACACCGCAAGGCGCTTCTCGCAAATATGGCGGTTTCTCTTATCGAGCATAAGAGAATCATCACGACTGAAGCAAAGGCTAAGGCTCTCAAAATGTATGTAGAACCTCTTATTTCCAAGTCGAAGGAGGATACTACGCATTCTCGCCGTGTCGTATTCAGCTACCTCAAGAAAAAAGAGGCGGTTACAGAGCTTTTCCGTACGATAGCGCCGAAGATAGCTTCTCGTCCGGGCGGATATACGAGGGTGCTCAAGGTCGGCTTCCGTCAGGGTGACGGTGCGGATATGGCACTTATCGAGCTTGTGGATTTCAATGAGGCAGCTCTCGCCGCTTCACCTAAGAAAGAAGCGAAGAAGGCTTCTACCCGCCGCAGCCGCTCAAAGAAAGCATCTGCTGAAGCAGCTCCGGCTGCAGCCGCTGCCGAGGCTGTTGCAGAGACGGCCCCTGTTGCAGAAACTGCTGTGGAAGCTCCTGCCGCTCCGGCAGCTGAAACTCCAGCCGCAGAAACTCCTGCAGAGGAAAAGTAATATTGCTGAAACTGAATTTTCAGTAATTCGTACAAACATATTGAAAGAGCCTGTGTCAAAATGGTGAGTTTTGACGCAGGCTCTTGCGGTGTGTCAGAATTGCAACTGCAATTATGACATACCGCCTTTCTTTTTTACCGGAATAATTCTAAATTTGTAAGACCACATTTACCATAACACTCATGCAAACTTTGACCGAACTCTTCGGAGTCAGAAAAGAATCTTTCAAGGATTCTGTCCGAAAACTCTCGAAAACCGATATTGCAGGTCTTGAAAATTTGTCGAAGCAGACAGTCGACGACATTTTTTATGGAACAGGGGATTACATGAAACAGCTTTCCGTCATGGAACAGGATATAGTGGCTCCCGTTGTTTCCATAGTGAATACTGCCGTACCGAAAGCTGCGGAGCCGGATCCTGATATTCCCGTACAGGAAAAAGCCCGGAAGCGGCGGATGGCTGATCCTGAAGATTATGCTTCCGTCGGAATCACATCGGTAGCATCCGGCATTCTCGGAATATGGGCGGGATTAGGCTTCCTGCCGACGATATTGCTTTCCGCCGTATCGGGCATGGCGGTGCATTATGCATATTCTTCGATAGCAAGGCAAAAACGCAATACGGAGGAAAGCCTGTCCTGGTGCTTTTCTGCACAGGATGCGGAGGCGATATGTGCCGGATTCGAGGATGTTTTCCGGAAAGTGGATGAATTGGTGAAAATACATAATACGCAGGTAGAATGGTTCAAGGCCGAAAAGGAAAAATACATCGAATCATCCGTGCTTCACAACAGGTATCCTGCGATATTGGAATGTCTGCAAGACCTGCTTTCGGAGAGCTGGTCGAATCCGGACAATGATTTCGCCAAGTATTCAGCCAAGAAAATCAACAGGGCCCTGCGTGCTTCAGGTTATGAACCGGTAGTTTTCGACGGGGACAATTACGAAGATTTCGAGGTACTTTATTCTCCGGACATGGAGCAGGACAGGATGGAGACGCCGTCCATAAGGTATATTTCGACGGGCGGAATCGTCTGCAAAGGGAAGATTTACAAAAATTCAGAAGATTGATTCCCTGAAGTATCACGGGGGTAGTTATAAAAACATAAACAGTTTCCGAAAATGAAAAAATATGTTTTGGGTATAGACTTCGGCCATGGCGAAACTTCTGCAGCCGTCATAGATACGGGGCAGGAAGGGTCGGTAATCCCGATTCAGGATCTTACGTTGAGCGGCTCGGACAGCAGGACCGTACCTTCGGTAATATTCAAGGCGGAAAGAGACGGGAAATGGCATATCGGACCGAGTACCCAGGATTTGAGAAACAGTATTGAAGTAGCAAGCTATTTCAAGGGTGCCTTGCTGCAGAGCGGAGAATATCCGGGAATGTCGGAAACGGATAAATCCCATTTCCGCATTTTCATGAAGCTCGTGTTCGAGAAAATCCTTGCTTCGAGTTACCTGTCTGCCGGAGAGAATCCGAATTTCGAACTTTATGCCGCCTGCCCGTCAGGGTGGAATGCCGTGCTTGTAAAAAAATACGAAGACTTCATCTCGGAAAGTCTGAATTTTCCTGTCACTGTCATAAGAGAGTCCGAGGCTGCGTTGGCTTTTGCAAAGACCCATGATCCGAATACGAGAGGCTTTCTGCAAAGCTCGGGCAATGTGCTCATCATCGATTTCGGGTCGAGTACCGTCGATTTTACGTATTACAACGGTGAGGGCAAACCTTCCAGCACATCATTCCAGCTCGGCGGGAGCAGGGTAGAACAGGACATTTTTAAGTACATGCATGGTAAGGAATCTGCTGCAAAGGACGCGTATGCGAGGATGCTGGAACTGAAAAGTCCATCCGTATCCGAGGAAAAGATCCGGCAGAATATCCTGTATGCGCTGCGCAGGCGGAAAGAGGAATATTACAGAAGCGATGACTGCGTCTCGTTCAACCCCGGAATACCGTGCAAGGATATCGTCTACAGTACTGAATGGAGCAGATACGACTTTTTCGATTGCGATTCGGATGACAGTTATACGGATGGCAAGCTGACGCAAATCATATTGAAACAATATGTGGCGGAACTGGAAAACATGCTTCTGTCTGTCAAACGTCAGTTCATGATAGACAGACCCGATGGAGTGATTCTTACCGGAGGCGCTTCGAAAATGACATTCTTTCAGAATCTTGTGCATAAAGTATTCAACGTCAGCAAACCGCATACTCTCGTAGGGGTAGACAATCCGTCTCTGAATACCTCGCGTGGAATTGCGTACTATGGCTATTGCAGGGTCAAAGGTATAGCATTGCCGTTCGTCGGCTCGTCTGAGCCTGCGAAGAAAGAGCCGGCTGCGGCACAAAAGATTTCTCAGCCTCAGCCTCGTGTGTATCCTCGTCAGAGACCGGAATTTCAGGCCTGTCCCCGACCTCAGGAAAAATCGGAACGGACTCCTGCCGGTGTTCCGAAAAATGACGGCTTGCGCAAATGGGCGGAGAACGCATATACAAGGGAAATTCTCACCGAATATGTCAGTCCGCAACTGACGGAAGGTCTGCAGGCCGAATTCGCTGCGAGGATGAAAAAGGTATGGCGGGATTTCGTGCAGCTGAAACTGATGTATTCTCAGGAGGATTTCCTGACGGAGGAACTGCGTCAGATATATGATACCAAATATCGTCAAGGCAGTAAATTGAAATTTGAAGCCGAAT
>CALUSD010000032.1 GCA_944323295.1 uncultured Bacteroidales bacterium
TACAACTATACTCCGGAGACCCTTCCGATGTATAATACGAAGACTCCGTACACCGAATTAGCCTATTGGGGAACATTGTTTGCGAATTCCGAAAAAGAGGAAAGCAATGTCAGGGTAATGACGACCCAGAACATTCTCCCCGAACTGAATATAACACTCGAGTACGACAGATTCGGCGGAAACGGCATGCTCCAGAACGAGGATACCGACAACAGGACTTTCGTGGCTGCCGCCAATTATCTCGGCAAACGGTATTTCATGAATGCCGGATATATCTTCAACCGCATAAAGAAAAGCGAGAACGGAGGTATTGTGGATAATTTCTGGATCAGGGATACTACCGTAGATGCCAGAGAGATAGCGGTACGGCTGTCCGATGCGGACAACAGGATAAAGAAGAATACCATATTCCTCGACCAGTCCTACAGGATTCCGTTCACATTCCTGTCCAAGAGCGCACGTGAGCAGAGGAAGGCGGAAAAGGCGGAAAAAGCCTACAGGGACAGTCTGATGGCGACAGGAGACAGTACGGCTATCGAAGCGTATCTGCTCGCCGAAGCCGAAAAGGAAGCGGTGAAGGAAGCCAGCGCCGACAGTATCGACAACAACGTCACTACCGCGTTTATAGGGCATTGTTCAGAATATTCCGTTTACACAAAAGTGTATCAGGACAATATATCCGAAAACGATACGGAAGCGAGGGAATTTTACAACAACAATTTCTTCCTCAACCCGACTTCGAGCAACGACTCTCTTCGGGTAATGAAATTCGACAACAGGGTTTTCCTGCGGCTCCAGCCATGGTCGAACGAAGGCATCGTGTCCAAACTCGACGTGGGAATCGGAGACAAGCTCCTGCATTACCACGATTTCAACAGGATGAGTTATCTGCAGAAGCCGAAACCGGTAGTAAGAAATTCGGCTTACCTGTATGCCGGAGCACAGGGGCAATTGAAAAAATACATCCAGTGGGATGCGACGGGCCGCTACACCTTCCTCGGAAGCGAAATCAACGATTTCTCCGTAGCTGCCAATTTGTCACTCAATTTCTATCCGTTCAGAAAATTCAGGAACAGTCCGCTCAACCTGAACGTACATTTCGAAACAAGTCTCAAGGAACCTGACTATTACCACCAGCACCTGCATACCAACCATTATTGGTGGGACAACGATTTCGGCAAAATATCCACCACTCGGGCGGAGGCATCCCTCAACATTCCGGTATGGAATTTGAGCGCGTCTTTCGGATATGCGCTGCTGAGTAACAACATATACTACGACTACCACGGAACAATACAGCAAAACGAAACACCAATGAGCGTCATGACAGCTTCTGTCATGAAAAATTTCAGGCTTTGGAATTTCCACTTTGACCATCGGGCTCTTTTTCAGCTTTCCTCGAACGAGGATGTGTTGCGTCTTCCCATGCTCGCATTGAATTTCAGGTACTATTTCCAGTTCAATGTAGTAAAGGACGTGATGCAGATGCAGATCGGGGCGAATGCTACCTACGAGACGAAATGGTATGCACCGTCCTACAATCCGGTATTCGGGGTGTTCTACAACCAGAAGGACGAACTGTATGGAAATTGTCCGTACATCGACGTGTTTGTGAACATCCAGTGGAAAAGGGCTTGCATTTTCGTAAAGGCTGTGAATCTCGGAATGGGCTGGCCGAACAAATCCGCCGACTATTTCAGTGCACACCATTACATCAGGCCTCAACAGGCTTTCAAAGTAGGAATTTTCTGGCCGTTTTATGTACAACCTAAGAGGGTTTCCAACTACGGGAACTCGACTGAGCTGAGAAGCTCGCAAGAATAGGAGGAAAGTATGAAAATTACGGAAAAAATGCGCTCGGTAATGAAGTATTGTGTCGCATTCGCACTGATCTTCGGATCAGCGACCATAGGTGACAGGTCGAACGCTGTCGACGGCATCAGTCCGTACGAGACATTCGGCGGCGACACAATCAGATGTGTGATAAACACAGGAGACGAAAACTATGGAAGAAACGGTTTCAGGACAGGCTTCAACTACGAACTTCTGCAGAATTTCGGAAAACATGTAGGAGCCGGAGTCGAAATCACTCTTGCAGACGATCATTGCAACTATGCGGATTCCCTGCTTACAGGTGCCATAGACATCATGGTCCTGCCTGACACATGCAGTCATTTCGGAAAGAAATTCATCTTTTCCAGGAAAATAGACAATGCGGTATGGGCGGTAAACAGCGAAGACATCGCTAAAATCAAGGAAGTAAACACCTGGATTGCGACCTACACCGAATCGGACGAGTACAGGACCACATGGGCAAAATACCACAGGTCGGTCAATCCTCTGACAAAATTCGACAGAGGGATGATTTCGTCGAAAATCAGTCCATACGACAAGCTGATAAAGGAATACGCTAAAAAACTCGGATGGGACTGGAGAATGCTCGCAGCCGTCATCTACCAGGAATCGAAATTCTCCATCAACACCGTGTCCCACAGAGGTGCGACAGGACTGATGCAGGTAATGCCGGCGACTGCCAAATACTACGGAGTCTCCGACCTGCTTGATCCGGAAGAAAACATAAAGGCCGGCACGATGCATCTTGCACGTCTCGAGAGAATGTACAGCGACGACGGCATGAGCGATACCGAAAGATTCAAATTCGTCTTAGCATCATACAATGCCGGAGAAGGAAGGATAGCCGACTGCAGGAATCTTGCAGCAGCGAGGAATCTCGACAATACCAAATGGGATGACATACTGAAAGTAATCCCGTCGATGCGCGAGGATGCCACCCTGCAGGAGACCTACCTGAGATTCGGCAAATTCAACGGCACGGAGACGATGAACTATGTCGAGAATATCCTGAACATCTATTCGGCATTCTGCGAAATCTGTCCAGCCGCTTAGTCTACGACACTCTGATCGTCCTGGCGGGATCGATTCTGGAAATAAACATCGACGGCAGCAGAAGCAGCAGCATTATCGCAAGATAGGCGGCTGCATCTGCTGCCATTATTTTCAGGATATCGGTATTAACGGGAACATAGGAGATAAAATAGTTGGCCGGATCGAGCGCAACGGCATGCGTGGACGACTGAATATAACACAGCAGCAATGCGGCTATATTGCCGACGGCCATTCCTTTCAAAACTATGGACGAAGAAGCCCTCAGAAAGACTTTGGCGATGTCCCTGTCAGTCATCCCAAGAGATTTCAGGATGCCTATGGAAGATATGTTTTCGAACAAGAGTATCAGCAAACCTGAAATCATGTTGAACCCGGCCACCAATGTCATCAGGACAAGAATGACGACCACGTTGAAATCTATCAGGGACAGCCAGTCGAAAAGCTGCGGATTCTCATCGACGGAAGACATGCACACGACAGATGCTTCTTCATCCGCAGAATGAAGAAGGACTGCAGAGCCGATTTCACGGGACATGGCATTTATTCCTGCTTCCGTGCGCAATGGCTCGTCGAGGATGATTTCGAATGCCGATACCATGGTCTCATCCCAGTCGTTGAGTCTCTGGATATCGGACAGTTTTCCGTAAATGACCAACCTGTCATCCGCCTCGACCAAATCGTCGTAAACGGAAGCTACGGTAAACTTCCTCACTTTCACCTTTTCCCCTACAAAATAGGCCTGGAAACTTTCCCCCGACGAAATCGAAAGAATCGCGGCGAGCCGGGACGAAATGCATACAGGGAAAGACAGCGAATCGGCAGCGGAAAAATCCTCCGTACCCTTGAACATGACACCATGGACCACATCGTCCTTTTTGACGATTCCGGCTCTGTAGGCGACAGGCAGGATGGTTTCGATACCTTCGAGCGAATCTAAACAAGGCATGTAAGAAGGATTTCGCTCTATCGGAGAGCCTCCGGAAAGCCAGTCGAGATTCACAGGAACAAGTCTGACGTCGCCGGATGCGGACGAAACGGCGTCGCGTATCTCTTTCCTGAAACCGGAAGATACGGACACGGCTATAATCATAACGAGAAAGCTGAGCGCAATGGAAGCCATGGCTATTTTCCCTCTGAAACGCAGCTTTCTCGAAATGAAGCCTGTAACACCCATAATCTTCTACCAGATTACCACTCTTTCATCCTCCGGACGGTACATAGGATCGCCTTCGACAATACCGAAAGCATCGAAGAATGTCTGCAAATTCCTCAGTGTCACATTCACCCTGTTTTCCCCGAGAGAATGGACATCGAGTTTCGTCAGTCGGGCTTTTTCCTCATCGGTAATGTTCATGGCCCAGATAGTCGCGTACGAAAGATAGAATCTCTGTTCCGCAGTGAAGCCGTCTATATCTGCCGGACGGCCGTCAATGAATGAGTTCTGCAAGGCCGTATATGCTACGCGAAGTCCCCCCTGATCAGCTATGTTTTCTCCAAGACAAAGGGCGCCGTTAGCCTTGAGCCCCGGAAGCACCGTCACGGAATCGAATTGAGCGACAAGCACATCCGTCATCTTCCTGAATGCGGCCTCATCCTCGGGCTTCCACCAGTCGGTCATGTTGCCGTTCTTGTCGAAATGACGGCCCTGATCATCGAAACCGTGGGTCATTTCATGGCTTATCACCACTCCGATGGCTCCGTAATTCACTGCATCGTCGGCCTGCGGATTAAAAAACGGCTTCTGCAGAATGGCCGCAGGGAAACAAATCTCGTTGGTAGTCGGATTGTAATAGGCATTGACTGTCTGCGGGCTCATAAGCCATTCCGTCTTGTCGACAGGTTTGGAAAGTCTCGAAAAGTTATCAGCCATCTCCCATACCCTTATGTTGCGGATATTCTCAGCATAAGTCAATGTCGGATTGATAATCAGCGAAGAATAATCTTTCCATTTGTCAGGAAAGCCGACCTTCACCGTTATTGCGTCCAACTTTTCCTTCGCCACGATTTTCGTCGAATCCGACATCCAGGCCAAGGAATCTATATGCTCTCCGAGAGCGGTCCTGATATTGTCTATCATCTCAAGCATGGCATCCTTGGATTCCTGCGGGAAATACGCCTGGACATAAAGTTTGCCGACAGCTTCAGGCAGCATCCTGCTCGCAACGTCCAAAGAACGCTTCCATCTCGGCTGTTTTTCCTTGACCCCTGCCATCTGCTTCTTGAAGAAATCGAAATGTGCGTCATAGAAGTCTTCCCCGAGAAGGGTTGCGTAATCGGAAATGTATTGCGCGGCAAGATACTTTTTCAGTTTGCTGCTGTCCGTCGACGCTATCAGGGAATCGATGGCCAGCAGGTAAGACGGCTGGCCGATAATGATTTTGTCAGGCTCGTCTATTCCTGTTTCCCTGAACCATGCACCGAAATCGAAATTCCTGCATGTGTCTTTCAGTTCCTTGGCGGAAAGCGGGTTGTATGCTTTCCAGACATCCCTGCGCTCCACGCTCGTCCACGACACGCGGGCTATGGCATCTTCCACTTCCATGACTTCCGCCGCGGACGAATCTGGATTCTCGATGCCGCTGAGTTCGAAAATCTTGGCAAGATACCGTCTGTATCCTTCCTTCAAAGCTGCATTTGCCGTATCTACATAATAGTCCCGGTCCCCCATCCCGAGTCCCGACTGATCTATATAAAGTACATTCACGTCGCTGTCCGT
>CALUSD010000033.1 GCA_944323295.1 uncultured Bacteroidales bacterium
TCATGACCCGTTTATCCTCGATATAAACGGCAATGTCAGAGTGCTGACACCGGATACGGACAGCCTCTGCAAACTCAGGCTCTATAAAAAACATCCATATCTCCCGAACACATACGGAGAAGGATACCGTATGAGGACTGCGAAAATCCAGGCATCCGACAATCCCGATTTCAAGAATGCCGTGACCGTGCATACTTACAATGCGATAGAAAACGATATTGCTATCCCTGATACATGCGGATACAAATACCGATACTGGAGATATTTTTCCGGAGACTACGGTTTTGTAAATGTTGCCGAACTTTCATTTTTCGAACGGGATTCCCTGCATTCCGCCAAAGGAAAGATAATAGGGACGCCAGGTTCTTACCGGCCTGAAAAGGAATACCGGAAAGAAGCCGTGTTCGACGGGGATCTTCTAACATATTTCGATGCGCCTACCCCGTCGGATTCATGGGTAGGGGTGGATTTCGGACATCCGGTCGACATATCCCGCATTACCTGTATCATGCGTGGCGACGGAAATGAAATCGAAGTCGGAAACGAATACGAACTCTGTTACTGGAAAGACGGAGAGTGGATATCTCTCGGCAGAAAAACCGCCGACGACATTTTCATAGAATATGATGAATACGATGGCTGTCCGGCCAATGCTCTTTTTGTTCTGCACAACCTTACAAAAGGTGTCGAGGAAAGAATTTTTACATACGAGGATGACAGGCAGGTGTGGTGGTGAATCAAATGATCATATACGAATTACGATGAAAACGTTCATGAAAACAGTAATTACGATTGTTATTTTTTCTACGATTTCCGTATCGTGTAAAAACAACGATTGTAAATATTATTGTAATTATTCATTTGAAGATATAAAGAAATTGGCCTTAAACAAAAAAAGAACTTTTTGTATCATTCTATACGATTCTTTATATTGTACTCCTCAAAATCACATTGAACAATTATCCAGAAATATGCCTATTAAAAATGTTATATTCGACTACATCGAGTATAACCACCACTACGCAAAAAATCTAATTAAAGTATTATACCCTCATTCATTTCCTGTAACTTGTGTATTTTCTTATTGCGGAGAAATAATTGATCTTATTCCCGGCAATTCAATAGAAAGCAACTTATATATAAAAAATGCAATTAAAAACCTTTCTATGAATAGTGATTTCCACTATAATGGGAAGTATGGTACAAAAAAAGAGAATATCATAGAATTATATAATAAAGTTCTAAAAATAGATAATCTCATAAAGTCCGGACACAGTGCAACATCATTATTGGATTCTATCAATGATTCTCTTATGTATCCATATTTGTGCTATCAAAATATGTATAACAACCTGTTATTAAAAGACTCCGTTTCTGCACAATATTATGCTAAAATTTTATCTGAATCTCAATCTGCATTTTATTTAACCATATATAAAGAAGAAATTTATCATGCAAACCGTCTTTTAGACCCTGATTATAATGAAATTACTGCCCCCTCCATACAAATTGACAAAAAAAGCATACAACTTAATAATTGTAAAAAGGATAGCATAATTCCATTAATTGTAAAATTAAAGAATACAGGTCATAAGACATTATACATTCACAATATAATAACAAGTTGTAGTTGCATAGATTTAATATCTGATATAAGAGAATATTTCGTATATCCTAAAGACTCAATATTGATTGGCTTTTATTTTACCCCAGACAAAGAAGGCTTCATGAATAGAGAAATTTTATTCATATCAAATTCGTATGATAATCCTGTGAGTAGAGTTACAATTAATGCACAAGTATCAGAATGAATAAAGCTAAACAAATATTATCCGTTATCTTCTGGTTATTATTTTTATTAGGGATTACATTTTTGTCTTCTGATTCGTTTTTCGATTCGAAACTTATACCTAAATGGGTGGCTTTTGGGGCATTATTTATAATTCTGATAATGTTCAATGCCATAGGAACTATTATGCAAGAGAAACATCGGATTATCATATATCCGACAATGTCCGACATGCTGCTTATTATCAGTATCATTCTAATTAGTCAGTCGCTACTTGGTTTTCTGCAATATAATAATCTTCCATACCATACAACGCAAGGGATATCCGGCTCTTTCGACAATCCTGCTGGATTTGCTGCCACATTGTCTTCAGGATTTCCTTTTGTTCTGCTCGGTCTTTCAGAGAAAAAGCAATATCGAAAAAAAATTCATTTAGCCGCCTTAATATGTATAATGCTCGGTTTATATTTCTCGTATTCTCGAGCAGGTATCATAAGTATCGTTGCGGTCCTTTTATCAGGAGGTCTTAAATTCATTACAAATAAATCTAAGGTCAGAATTATACTGATAGCAATATGGACTCTTATTATCGTCGCACTGTTTATACTTAAACAAGATTCTGCGACAGGCAGGATTTTGATATGGTTGTGTAGTTTGAAAATGATTGAAAAACATTGGCTGATAGGATATGGACATGGCGGCTTTGAAGCTCATTATATGGATTTTCAAGCAGAATATCTTCGCCAAAATCCAGATAGCCGATTTTCAATGCTTGCAGACACAGTTCAGTATCCTTTCAATGAATATTTATATACTACAATAAATTATGGAATAATTGGGTTATGCTTAATTATTATTTATGTGGCATATATGATCCATCGGTACATGGGTAATAAAACACCGGAGCGACATGCGGCGCTACTGTGTATCATATCCGTATTGTCATTTTCAATGTTTTCATATCCTCTAATGTATCCATTTGTCTGGTTTATTCTGATATATGCCAGTTCTATATTATTGTCTGACTTAAAAATCGGGAAACCATCTTTCAAACCAATACCATACAAGATAATCGCATCTATATTAGTAATACTCGCCTGTTTTACATGCTACAAAGGGTATTCCTGGTTAAACGCAGAAATTAAATGGAAAAAAGTAGCTGTATTACAATCATATAACGAGAATGTACTTAGCGAGTATAGCAGAATATACAATACGCTTAATACAGACAGATACTTTTTATATAATTATGCATACGCATTATATAGAGCAAACAATTTCGATAAAGCAAATGAGATCGCCAAAGAGTGCAGACTACTATGGGCAGATTATGATTTAGAAATGCTAATGGGATATATTGCCGAGAAACAAAAGAACTTCTATCTTGCTGAGTTTCATTATAAGACAGCCGGTTACATGTGTCCTAACCGTTTTATGCCATTATTTTCACTGATGACACTATCGGACACATCTGGAGATACAAAAGAAGCTGTTAAATACGCTGAAATGATATTAAATAAACCTATAAAAATCCATTCGTCAGAAATCAACAATATAAGGTCTGCTGCTGAAACAGTAATAAATAAGCATATTCAGGTTTCATTAAATTAACAAATTATCATGATGTGTAACAAACTTTTTTTAAAAACAAATTTTATCATTATCCTTGTTTATATTTTTACTCAATGTTCTAATATAGATGAAACTAAAAAAGATAGCGTAATCATTTTTCCTAAAAATATCGAAACTTTTGGGAAAGCAGTAGCTAATGATTTACACAAAGCCATTGTTACAATGCATAAAGCTGGCATAAACTACTCAGATGCAAATGACTGTGAAGACTTCACGAATAAATTTTTTTCTGATTATTATAAAGCTGCATCAACAACTCTCATTTCAAAAAGTGCATTACAAAAACTACAAGAATATGATAATCCGACATATTTCATTAAAAAATATATGAATCTTACAGAAATTCAAAAAAATTATATTAATAGGATTATCAATGATGTGGGTGAAACTATATCCTATGAAGACATGCGAAATAAATTAACAAAAATCACTAAAGATATTTACTCTGAAGTTCCTGAATTTCAGCAAGAAAGACTATTAAGAATAACATCTGTCCTATTTTATTGTGCGAATGAATTAGAATACTTAGAAAACCAGGGGCAAATGATTCTTACTCCATATAGTAAATTGCCCAAAATAAAAACTCGAAGCGAAAATAGTGGATGGGGCTCGTCTTGTAGAACATTCTTGGCAACTGTTTGGACTATAGCCGTAGGTGAGCCTACACCAGCAGGAGAAATTGTTGCATCGGTCATCACTGTATATATCGCTGGAAAGCTATTGTATGAGGTAGTTGTATGCAGAAAATCAAATAGAGATGATTGCCAACGCAAATATGAAGATTGCGTAGAATATAATTGGCAAAAGGATTGCTCTTCATGCTTACAATATTGCATTGTACAAGGATATTGGCCAAGCGATCGGTGTTAATAATTTAGAAATGAAAGGGCTCAGAATAAAATACGGCAGGACAGAAATAGCCGCCGCAGGCAATGGCCTGACATACGTATTGGTCAACTGTTTGGATGGAAAAGCCAGCATTTCCGTACGGGGCAGTTATCCTCTTGAAGGGAAAAGCATAGTCTGGACAGACGATGAAATGGATGACGGAGATAAAGTCGAGATATCGTTCGGCGAAGTAGATGAAATTTCCATCCCTGCTATCGAAAAACCCAGGAAAATCATGAGTGAAACTGAAATGAAAGCCGAGAGATTCCGCAGGCTTGAACAGTCACTGAAAGAAAGGGGGCTTTTATGAAAGGTTTCAGAATACTTTATGAAAACAGAGTTTTCAATATTGCCCTTGAAAAGGGAAGCTGCGGAATTTTAATAGAATATTCCGATGAGAAATGCAAAATATCCATTAACGGCGCCATCAAAGTCGGAGACAAAGCGGAGCCTTGCCGTTGGGCAAGTTTCGAGGCCAAGGCAGGAGATATCGTCAGTATCGAATTTACAGATATCGAAAATCCTGATAATCCTGTTGTCGGGTGGACGGAATCCGTCAGTGTGGAACAGGAATTAGAGTTGTATCATCGGCTCAAGGCAGAGCTCGGGTATTGAACCGGGGGATCTCTCGACTACGCTCGTAATGACATGGGGCAGGCAGTGCGGAAAATGCAATTTTTTTCATTTTTCTCCGACGACCTGTCCAGAATGTTTCAAAATTGTTGTTTTTTGTCTCAAATGTTATATTTTTCCTCCTTTTTAGTCCGTAACTTCGTAAAAGTTATTTACTTAAATTTTCATTTTTATGAGAGCCGTCAAATTTTCAAGTCTTGCGATTGCATTCATCGCATCTTTTATAACATTTACAGCCTGCATTATGACAGGATGTGACGGAAACAGCGGCAATAAACTGATAGCCGAATATGAGCCTTACCTGTTCGTTATTCCCGAAAACGACCTGACGGACGAGCAAAAAGAACTGAAATCCGAAATCTTGGATCTATTCTGGAACAATACGAGCGTGAACGATGACAATGACTTCGTTCTGAATTTCGACAGGAAGGATCTCGCAGACCGTGGAATCCCGACGGAGTATTACAGGTATATCCGGAAAGAACTGAAAAATACAAGCCGCGGTTTCGAAAAAATCCTGAAAGAAATACATGAGGAAGATCCGGCTGTCGCCAAAGAATTGGCTTGTATTTCATTGAAAGACAGCTTCCTGCAGGCAAAGGATGAATATCTAAGCGGGAAAATGTCTGAGACTGCCATTAATCTGACAAGTCTTTTCGACAACGGTATTGATGTCTGTACGGCAGAAGACAATTTCGAGAATCTTCTGCATATCATCGGAAACGCTGCAGAATCGCCGATAATTGTCTCAACTTATGAGTTTATCGGGAAAGTACAGGATGAAACTTCTCTAAGGGAATATCTTTCAGTCAATATGGCGGCTCCGATAGAGATAACATCTGTCAGCGTTACCGAAGACGGACAGGCGAAAATATCATGCAGCCCTGCAAAAAAGCGTTCTGACAGGTATTATAAATACATCGCGGATGAACTCGCTGCAGTTCATGTCAAGCCTGGATTTGAAATATACAAACTCGACTGCGAATACGACGCTGCACCGTTCGTTTACTATGTTTTCATAAATCCGGCTGATTCGAAACCCGTACTGAAATACAATATTTTCGGCTGGGGATTATAAGTCAATGTGCGAATGCTTACTCACGGAAAATGAAATCCGGGAGTATTGCAAAATCAACAATCTCAGCGAAAATGACTTTTTGCGCGCTGAATAGCCTGTATCATAGCATCTTATAAATCTTCTGCTGATCAATACAATAAAATCAGCAGAAGATTTTTTGCAATTCGGATCAGATTCTCCTATCTTTGCCGAACTTCGGAAATTCAATGAAAATCGGAAGTACTACTTCAGAAATTCAATGAAAATCCGAAGTAGCGATAATGTTTTAGTGAATGCCGACTGCTATGTATTCTGCCTGAAACATCCTGTTTATCTGCTTGTTCCAGATTTTTCAGATTTCGGCATTATCGCAATCTATCTATCAAAGTTGTCCTGACTAATTCATATCCTGCATGCGGATCAAAAGTCCTGTCTGATCGAATAAGTTGTTGGATATCTCCTACGAAGTCGACATCGGATATTTTTTCTTCCATGTTTAGAACAAATTGTTTATATGTCGGTGGTTGCTGCACGGTAAACCCCATATAGCGATGATAGCATTTTATAATCTCATCCGGACTTACCTCAGCTTCTGTCAAAGCTACATACAAATCGAAAAGATCTCTCCCTTTCTTACGCTGATATAATGCTCTGAGTTTAGTCCCCAACAACTCATTAAGATGATATGTAGTTATTTCGCATTGTCCAGAAAACCAACTATTTTCCACAATAAATGGTATTTTTACCAATCCCAACTCATTGAAATGCTCAAAACAGTTAATTTCTATCTTTAGTCTCAAAGGAACAGTAGGTGGAATTTCTGATTCCATGCGGAATAACATCGTATTATTGTAGCGTTTCTGTTTTGTTACACGATCCGGCAGGAAAGCCAAGACCTCACCAAGTCGGAACATAACAGGTTTAATCGGGCCTGGATTGATTTGCACCAGATCTATATCCTCACTGTACCTCGGCTGTGGAGAAAGATATAGTTTATGAAGTGCCGTGCCTCCACGAAAAGCCAACTGTGATGCAAGAAATTGGTCGCTGAAAATAGCGACCAATGCACGTGAAATAATCAAGTCTTGTTCCACTTGCGCATTATTGCTCCAAGGGGCATGATTATACCATTGGGTTATAGCTGCCCTGTTTATCATATTTCGTCAATTTCTATATCTAAGTTCACATTTACTTTCCAACGGCTGTTTTTTTTCATTATACTATTGTCCATATGACGTGTACTCAACAAAACATACCGAAATCGTTTGGCATAGGCAGTTAATTCATTATACAATATATCAGCGACTCCCGACTGTTTCAATATCTCATCCAATATATAACCTAAGCGCTGTATTGTGGCAAGCGTGGTGTAATTGAAAAGAGCTTGGGCTGCACACCCAAAATCGATTTGCTCGGACAACTCCTCCAATATTGTTCCTACGCGGGAAAAGCCACCAACATATTGTTCATATTGTACCAGATCGAGAGCCGTCAGCTCGGCATTTGAGTAATGAATAATTCCTGTCTCTGAATTTTTTACTATCAAAAAATCTCTTGGTATTTCCTTGCGATACGACCATGAAAGCAAATTGTTTTTCTCCACTGAAACCGAAGCCTTCGGAAATATTGTCGTTACGGAAAACTTTTGCGGTCGCTGATGCGCCGCACCCAATAATTCTGCTGCACTGAGTAAACTAATATAATATGGTTTATGTAAATACGCCATCAATTGATCTATATAATAAAGTGGTGGCACTATTCCTTTCGCTGCATATTGCGTTGGAATAATCACATAAAAGCCACGATATACTGATACGATTATTTTTTGTACTGATAATCTATACAATTCGTTTTTAACAATCTGTTCTGAAGAATCCGAAAAAATGTTTTGAATTTCTTCATAAGAAAAGGTTGGCTGTCCATTAATTTCTCTATTTCTTACCCATTCTCTGATTGTCATATGCACTATTTTTGTGCAAAGATAATCAATATTAGATTACTTTTGCACAAAAATAGCGCATATATCATATTTTTTCATTTTTCTCGTTACCGTGCATGTCAAACTTGGATTTGAAATATACAAACTCGACTGCGAATACGACGCTGCGTCATTCTCACTTTGAGAAAATGCCCTTTGGGGCCACCCTCTTGTGCCGTCACGCCACTTTCGAATACGGACCTTTGCCCGGATCCTTGAAGCAGATGGCGAAAAGAATGGCCACTACGAGGGCATAGCCTGCAAATACATACCAGGCTGTGCTCCAGGACGGCTCGGCAGCATTGTAGACGAAATGATTCACTACTGCCTGGGCGCTTAGAGTGCCGACTGTAGCGCCTATGCCGTTGGTCATGAGCATGAACAGACCCTGGGCGCTCGATTTGATATCATCCGACGAACGCTGCTCTACATAAAGGGCGCCGGAGATATTGAAGAAATCGAAAGCAACACCGTACACTATCATCGAGAGGATGAACATCCAGACGCCAGGACCCGGATCGCCAAGACCGAAAAGGCCGAAACGGAACACCCACGCTATCATCGCCGCCAGCATTACTTTCTTGATGCCGAGGAACTTCATCGCTACCGGAATAAGCAGAATACCGAGCGTTTCCGACATTTGGGATATGGAAATCAAGGCATTGGCATTGCGGGCGCCCCACGTGTCGGCAAATTCAGGCACTTCCTTGAAATGGGAAATGAAAGGATTTGCAAAGCCGTTGGTTATCTGGAGCGCAACACCGAGAAGCATCGAAAAGACAAAGAATGTGGCCATTCCTCTGTTTTTGAACAGGCGGAAAGCCTTGGAGCCGAGTGCCTCTGCAATACTCTGGGATTTGGCCTGTCTGTTCACAGGGCAGGCTGGGAGAGTAAAACTGTACAGGAATACTATGAGACCTGCTATTCCCGAAACATAAAACTGATTGTACGTATGCTGGAACTGGATACCGTCTACATCCTTCATAAAGTTAACGAAGAGCATGCTGCATATGAAACCGACCGTCCCGAAGACCCTGATCGGTGGAAAATCCTTCACGGTATCGAAGCCGTTTTTCACTAAAACCTTGAATGCCACCGAATTGGACAGAGCTATGGTAGGCATGTAAAAACCCACGCTGAGAGTATACAGGGCGAAAAGCAGTCCGAAACCGACATCTGCTCCGGCCGAATGTCCGTAAAGTCCGGCCCCGACCATGGCCGCTCCGGCTATCAGGTGGCACAGGCCGAGAAGTCGCTGGGCCGGTATGTATTTGTCCGCAATGATACCTATGATGGCAGGCATGAATATGGACACGACGCCTTGCATCGCATAAAAAAGACCTATTTTCTCTGCCAATCCTACCGAGACTAAATAACTGCCCATGGAAGTAAGATAGGCTCCCCACACCGCCCACTGAAAGAAGTTCATCAGGATCAGCCTGATACGTATCGCTTTATCCATAAAAGAATTTTAATGTTAAATATGTGGCCTGCGGCAATATGTCCGTCATTCCGAGGCGCCACAGTATATGTGGACAAAGTTCAAATATACGCAGAAGCCGAGAGCAGAGCAAATAGATTTGCTATGCCGAGGCGCAACAGTATAAATGGCCGCAGGCCAAATATACGCAGAAGCCGAAAGCAAAACAAATTTATTTGATATTTTTCCCCTCACCCAAGACCCTGCCCGGAACAACCGCCAGCATGGAAATCTCATTCACCTCGAAACGCCCGTAAATATCAAGGACAGTCACCGACCTGCCGTCTGCGGCAATCATAAGGAAAGACGAATTGCCGGAAGGCTCATCCTTGAAATAAAAAGCATTGCAGCGATCTCCCTCCCTGACTTCCGAAATAAGCTCATAACTGTCCTTCACGACCGCGCACCTTGCCGACGTTTCCAATTCATCGCAAAATCCGACGGTAGAGATGACGCGTATGACCTTTATATTGTCAAGAAGGTCCTGCAGCTGCTTCGAGCCGCCCTCCTTCATCATCCTGAGCATCCTGCTGCCGTAAGTCACGCTTGTATACCCCTCTTTCCCTGAAAATTCGCCGTACAGGCGGTCCATACCGCGCCCTTGGGCCGCCGCTGACATACAAGACATCAGGACAGCTGCGAGAAGGAATATGGAACATATCGTCTTCTTCATTTTCATTCCGTTGATTTTCAAATACCAAACCTGATTCCCACCGTGACGGCGTGCACATCCGATCCGGCCCCCTTATCAAAAAGAGGAATGAGCCCATAATCGCAGAATACCCCTAACTTGTAAAACGTAAGGCTTCCGCCGACAGTCACTTTCCATAAAGAAAAGCCGGACAGGTCCTCTTTCACTTTCGGTTTTCTGTATTTCGAATATGACTTCATCAGTATTTCTCCTGCAGCATATCCGGTAAGGCAGACGTTCTTCGCAAGACAGACGGAAAGTTTTACGGGGATGCCGACATACGAGGCTGTAAATTTGGATTTCCTTACGTTGTGCTCAAGTCTCGAAGGCATCAGTCCGACATTGTCATCCATAGTCAGTGTATATGGCCGGGAAAATGCATAATTGTCAAAGCTGAAACGTATCCCCGTCGAGAAAAGGATCCGAGACCGCCGGTCAAGCGCCACTCTTACCGCAGCAACATCCCACCCTATGCGTACGCTTTTCCCGTTGTTCAAATCAAGAAATTCATCCATCCCTGCCCAGGGACCGTAGCAG
>CALUSD010000034.1 GCA_944323295.1 uncultured Bacteroidales bacterium
TGGAGCATGGGTGCTTGATCCGTTTGCAGGAAGCAGTACGACAGGAATTGCAGCCAATCTGCTTGGCCGCAGATATCTGGGCATGGATATGTGTCAGGATTTTCTTGATTTAAGCATCAAGCGCAAAAACGAAATAAAGGATCCGGTCAAAAGAGATGTAATCCTACTAAAACTCAACAAGCAATCCGAATTGTACCAAGACAAGGAAGTCCGTGTCCTTGGCGAGGAACAAGCCGGATATGGTGAGGAGTTACCGTTCTGATACTTTGTTACCCATCTAAATTCAGCTTCGCACTCATTATAAGCGCGATGAAACGCCTGAAGTATATATCTACAGTCCGAAGATGCGAGTGATTTCAGAAGATACCGACGGATTCGAGGCATCGAATAAAAAGATGCCCTGATGCTCTATAAGAAAAACTTTGGATGCCCTTTTCAGGGCAATGTCGGTGTCGTGGGTGGAAAAAATTATCGTTTTGTGCTCTTCGGCGGCCAATTTTGCAAGAATACCGATGATCTGATGTCTGCCGGGAACATCCAAAAACGCCGTAGGCTCGTCTAAAAGCAGGACAGGAGTGTCCTGGGACAAAGCTCTGGCTATCACCATCTTCTGATATTCGCCGTCGGAAATGCGGTCGGTATACATGTTCTCGTACTTACGCATCCCGACAGAATCCATTGCCCTGTCGACAATCCGTTCGTCCCGAGGAAGCAGTTTTCCTGCCCAGTTCGTCCATGGAGCCCTTCCCATGGCCGCAAATTCCCAGCATTTCATGTGCGGCACTCTGATTCCCGACGTCGAAGACAGCGAAATCAGCTTTGCGATCTCCTGACGGGACATGGTCGAGATGTCGCGGTCTTGTACGAAAATTTTGCCCGATACGGGCTTCAAAAGTCCTGCTATGGTACGGATCAACGTGCTTTTCCCGCTGCCGTTTCTGCCGAGCAGGGCGATCAGCTCGCCTTCCCGGAACGTCACCGAAATATCGCTGAGAATCGGATGGCCGCGATGGCCTATTGAAAGATTTTGAAGGTGGATCATTTTGAAGTGTTATTTAACAAATCATGAAACACGGGACCTGTGGTGAAAGAGCACCCAGACGACCACGGGAATACCGACTAAAGACGTGATGGCATTGATAGGCACTGCAGAAAGTTTGGCGACGATGTTGCAGGCAGACATCAGTATGCCGCCGCAAAGCACGGTGGCAGGAATCAGCACCCTGTGATCCGCACTACCTGTCACGATTTTGGCAATATGAGGGACAGCCAAGCCCACAAATCCGAGGGGGCCGCAAAAAGCCGTAGCCGTACCGGCCAGCAGTACGGTAGCGATAAAGACGGAAATCCGCGTTTTCCTGACATCCGCACCGGCAGACACGGCGTATTCCTCACCGAAAAGCATCAGATTCAAGGACTTGACAGAACATACAGCCATAAGAAGCCCGAAAACCGAAGCTGCGCCGAAAAGCCCGAGCCTGCAGCCGGAAACATTCCCGAGAGAGCCCATGGTCCAGACTATGTATGATTTCAGGGACTGCTCGTCGCTGAGGAACTGCAGTATCTGCACTACCGCATCCAAGCAGGCCCCGAGCATGATTCCGAGGATAAGGACTACGGTGATATCGCCGATTTTCCGGGTGGCCGCCGCGATGACGGCCAATATCGCAGCTGCGCCGAGCCATGCGGCTCCGGCCAAACCGAGGGTCCCGAGGACGGAATCGTCGATGAACATGGCGGAAGATGCACTCAGGACACAAAGGGCGGCACCGAGAGAGGCTCCGGAACTGATTCCGAGCACGTACGGTCCGGCAAGAGGGTTCCGGAAAAGAGTCTGCATCAGCAGTCCGCTTACTGAAACCGCGATGCCGGCCAATATCGCCGTGAGAGCTTTTGGCAGCCGGATTTCCGTCACTATCAGCCGGGTTTGTTCTCCGACGTCTCCTCCGAAAAGCGCTTTGCACACTTCCGCAGGAGAAACGGACGCGCTGCCTGTCATCAGGTCGGCGGTGAACAAGCCCGCAAGCAGGATGCATCCCGCCCACCATATCATTCTGTTTTTCTTCATTCTGTCATACATTTCCTGTTCCATACCCCTTTGCGACACCCCGGACATCACTCCTGTCCGTTGCCTCCGTCACCATCCAAAGCATTATTCCTGTCGTCATCTCGAGCAAAGTCGAGAGATCTGTCCAGCTTCCTGTAATAGACCAAATTGTCATCCGGCAAAAGTCCCGGATGGAAAATACGGATAAGGTCCGAAAGCACGAGGTCCGGCCGCACCGGTCCGGATTCCCAGAAATCGTTTCCTCCGCCGGCATTGACCCGGCGGTCACAGTTGAACACACGCCCGTCCGCCACACTTTTCACTCCGTCAAATTCCGGATATGCCGCCACCAATTCGTCGACAGACCGGAATTGCCCCGTATTGAGCCAGAAATCGGCTTCCGATGCGAGCAGAAAGGCTTCTTCACTGTCTATGACTTCAGTTTTGACCGTTCCGCCGGCATTGCCGGAGGCACCCCTGCCGCTGCCATTGCCGGAGGCACCTTCATCTTTTCCACAGTACACATAGCGGGCTCCGGCATCATTTATCAAGGCTGCCATTGCCGACTCCGGAGGCGTCATATACCACAGGTCCCCGTATGGCACATTCAACATCACCGAAGGCCGTTCCGACACATCCCCGACCGACTTTTTCAGGGCATTGTACCGGTCTCTTATCGTCCGGAAGACGGCCTCGCCATTGCCCCGGCACCCAAGGATTTCAGAAACAGCCACGACCCATTCCGCGCGTCCGAGAGGCGATTTTTCCAAATATTCGCCCATGTACACAAACGGTATCCCGAGTTTTTTCAGCCGGCTTTCCATGGCGCTGGCGGAATTTATCCCGTACAGCAGGACGACATCAGGCCGCACCGACACCAATGCCTCATAGTCCGCATCGGCCTCGCTTCCGACATCTGCCACGGAATCCCGGTGGTCGCGGATGTAGCCGTTGTTTATGAAGTCGAGACCTGATACGGCCTTGATTTTCGGCACTTCCTTGAGAAGCTCCATCATCGCCACATATGAAGACGACATCGCCGCGACCCGTTCCGCATCGCCGTCTACGACCTGTCCCTCGAAACCCTCCGGAGGCCTCTCGCCGCCACGCGATATGAACACGTCCTGAACGGGGGTTTCCTCGCCCTGCCACAGAGCCTTGACCCTCAACACACGGCTCCTGGCGCCCTGCACTCCGCGAATCTCGAATCCGCCGGCATACTCAGGAGCATAATATACCGTATCGAAAAGCTCCTGCCTCTCCCGGCTTCCGCTGCATGAAACCGACAGTATCCCTGCCGCAACCATGATTATTGCGGATATTTTTCTGCATGCTGTCATTTTACCTTGAATTTCGGCGTGATTCCAATATAAATTTCATAGTTGATGCCCGGCATCGGACGGGACAGGACGGTGACATACTGTCTGTCGAACAGGTTGTTGACGCTCAGACCCACCGACAGGTCCATCCTTCTGAAACCGAATTTTCTGCCGAGGCTGATATCGTTCATTAGATAAGGGGGCACGGAGCCTGAGACCGAATCTTCGTTGCTCGACATGGTGTAACGCCGGCTGTACCAGCACCATTTCCACAGGAAAGACCAGTCCGCGAATGTCAGCCCTGCCGTGAAAGAGCCTGAAAATTCAGGGACATACGGCAGCTGCTTTCCGAAAGAAGAATCCTGCTCATTGCCGGAACGGCTCATGTCTATTGAAGGCGACCAGGTGAAGTTCCCGTCGAACCGGAAATTCCATCTTTTCGCGAAATTCCAGTCTGCACCCAACTTCTGTTCGACACCGTACGCATGGACCTTCATCATATTGACCGGGGTCCAGAAATTCTTTTTTGCCCCTTCGGGCAACCATAATATCCAGTCGTCGACAAAAGAATCGAACCACGAGCCTTCTGCCGTCAGCCGCACGGCATGTCCGAAAGTCCTGTCCAATGAATAACCCGCCTCGTAACAGAATCCGGACTCGGACTTCAATTCCGGATTTCCTCCGGGGACAAAATACAGGTCATTGAGGGCAGGATGTCTGTAATTCAGCGATGCCGAGCCTTTCAGATACAGATTCCAGGCTTCCGAGACAAGAAAATCCATGTTCAATGCAGGTATGACAGGGGAAAAATCCTTGTCGAAAAATTCTTCTCTCAAAGTGAAGGAGATTCCGAGCCTGCGTACCGGCTGCCATTTTACCGACACTGCCGCTGAAACTTCCACGGCATCGGCGCTGTAGCCGCTTCCTTCCGGACGCAATGAAGCCTCGTCCGCCGATTCGATGGAATGCCCGTACCATGCGGCATCGGCACAGAGCAGCCATTTCGTTCCGAAATATTGCTCGTGGCGACCCTTTATATATAAGGTGTGCGAAGTGCTGCGGGATTTCGTCATCCAGGCATAGCTCCCGTCTCCGCGTTCGCGGGCATAGTCATAGCCGAGCTTCGACCAGGAATACCCGGCCGAAATCCGGGTCCTGCCGGAATGCCTGCTTTTCGTCCAGGCGGCTACAGCTCTCAACGCCTGCTCTTTCTGCTCATTCAGAAGCCTGTCCGGACTTCCGTAGTCCACCGATATCGGCGGAATCTGCCGCCAGGAGTCCATGTACCAGGCAGACAGCGACAGACTGTGCCCTTTTCCGAAATCGTATCCGAGGTCCTGCATCAGATGGAAGTCCCTGAATTGGCCGTTTTCGTTCTTTTCCACAGGATGCCAGCTGTCCGTGATGTTCATGTTCTCATCGTAGGCTATTTCCTTTTTATCCATGTTGACGAATCGGAAATCATTCTTCGAGGTGGACAAAAGCAGTTTTGTAGATGTGCTGAACTTCGGGCCCCGGTATGCGACTTTCAGGAATTCGTCGGCAGTGAGGTATGAGCCTATGCCCTGAATGTACCTTATGTCAAGTCCGGGAGTGTCCGGGAGCCGGCTTTCCATAATCACTGCACCTCCGATTCCTCCTCCGGTTTCCTGCAGCGAGGATGTTCCGTGCAAAATCTCCGCGTGGTCCATGAAATATGCCGGAACAAGTGAAAAATCGGTCATTCCGAGCATCGGCGAGTTGATTTTCATCCCGTTCCAGAGCACCTGCGTATGCGACGCCGCCGTACCTCGGATAGAGACTGTCGACAGGGTAGCACGACCGTATTGTCTGATGAAGACAGCCGAATTATGGGCAAGAAGCCCCGCCATCGACAGGGAGATATTTTCATTAAGGGCGATGCTGTCGATTTCCGTTCTTCTGATTCCGGCCTGTTTCAGGGGCCGGAGCCCGGAAATTATCGCCGAAGAAATGGTATCGGCTGCCGGGATTCCGTCACTCGCCGCTCGGCAAACGGCATCTTTCCCGGCAGTATCCATGCTGCAGGGATCCGGGCGATTGACGGCGAAAGCCGGGAGCTGAATCAAGCAGAAAAGTCCGGCTCCCGCTACGGATATCAACAGATGTCCCATCGTGTTCGTTTGTCTTGTTTCAGTTTTGTGCTGTTGCCGGCAGTGCCTGTCAATACCAGCAGAACGAGCCTGGAGTGATTCCTGCCTTGAATACGCCTCTGAGTTCCCCGTCAGCAGAATAGCGGCAGACTATTCCGTTCTGCTGATAATCAAGTGCGTCCGATACGTATATTTCGGAATTTACAGGACTGACAGCCAGATCGTAAAGGGCCATGGCGCCGTCGACCTTGAACAGAGGGGACGCAGGGAGGGTGGAATCATCTATCGACATCGCATAGACAGCTCCGTTCAGGAAAAAGAGACTGTCTTTGGCTGCATTCATGGTAAAAGCACCGTTTACAGGACTGTCTTCGGCAAATTCAAATGACTTTTCTATGGTAAAATTCTCCGGATCTATCATTTTCAGACTCGGAGCCTCCGAGCCTATGGGATTCCCGGGCCAGGCATTGCTTCCGTCATTGAGCACCCACAGTTTTCCTCGAAGATCGAGCTGCATGGCCACCGGCTGGATTCCGACTTCGAGCCTGCCTGTCACGGCGTCGGTCCCGGTATCTATTTTCAGGATTTCCTTCTGCGATGACCAGCAGTTCACTATGACATCGTCTCCGCTCTGCACCATCTGCTCGGTAGAGGATGCTCCCGTTTCGATTTTGCCTGTCACGGAATATGTCGTCGGGTCGACAATAAGAATATCGCCGTCGTACATCTGTGTGACATACGCCTTGCTGTCCGATATGAAATGAATGTACCGTGGAGAATTCAGACCGGAGATCCGGCCTTTTTCCCGGAACGTGACCGGATCCACGGCAAAAATGACATTCGACCCGTTCACCACTATCCAGAGCGTCCCGTCGTACAGGGTCATGGACTGGGCCGTATCCCCGAGCTTCTGATCATTTGCCCGATAGAATACATCGTTTTCTACGCTTCCGTTTCCGATGTCGTAGCATGACAGCGAAGCATTGCCTGCGCCCCAGTTGCCTTCGGCGGCGATAAAGAGGGTCTGCCCCTGTTTCGGAACAAAGCTGAAATCCGGCCCGGTGTCAGTGCCGTCGTTTTTGGTGCAGCCGACTGCGGCCGCAATGCTGAAAAGCCATAGTGTGAAAAGTGAAATTTTCCGTCCCATATTGTTTCTGTTTTAGCAATACATTCAACAAATTCGCGGGACTGCAAAGACAATCACCCGTTGTGGAAACGATCGTTTCATACCACAAACAGGCATATCCATGAATAAAGCCGCAGCATTCATATGACTCCGACTCAGGCTACCGTAATCCCGCAGAGCCTTTTTACATGAAACGGCAGGTCTTCTGGCTTATCCCGCGTTCCGCGTCTTCCCGTCATGAAGGCAGTGACATTTTGCGGAAGCTCCTCGAAAGCTGTTTGAAATTTATGATGAAACAACTTCCTGAAAGAGGAAAAATGGGAAATACAGCAACGGGTATTGTTCCGGATTCTCACCGGATTCCCTCGGGAGAGCGATTCAAGAGGTTTTTCATCTGCACAAGTCATGGATCCCGACTTTTGGATCGCCCGCCCCGGAAGCCGCACGTCTTTTTCATGACGGCTTCCAGCTCCGTTTCACGCCGCAAAAATAAATATTTTTTCAGATTCCCTGATATTCTTCCCGAAAGACTGTTTGCAAAATTTTCAAAACAACTTCTAACTTTGGGGCAAATTATCATGACAATGTTTGATTTCAGCGACGGAAAGCGATACAACAGTTTTGTCGGGTATTTCAGGAAAGTCTACGGAGAACGGCTGCAGAAAATAGTGCTCGACGCCGGATTTACCTGTCCGAACAGGGACGGGACAGTCGGGACGGGAGGCTGCACATACTGCGACAATGCGGCTTTCCACCCGGGATACAGCACACCGGGGAAAACTCTGATGCAGCAAATCGACGAAGGGATAGAATTCCACAAGGGCCGGTATCGTACGGCGGAACATTATTTAGCCTATTTCCAGGCTTATTCGAATACGTACGCTCCAGTGGACCGGCTGAAGGAACTTTATCTCGAAGCCCTCTCCCATCCTGCCGTCACAGGCATCGTCATCGGGACACGACCGGACTGCGTGGACGAGGAAAAATTGGACATGATTGCAGACATTGCCGACGGGAATTTACTGCCGGAGCCGGAATGGAGCCGCAGCGTGGGAGGGAAGAAGCTGAAAAAACCAGTAGTGACTGTCGAATACGGTATTGAATCATGCTATGACCGGACTTTGAAACGAATCAACAGGGGACATGATTTCGCCTGCGCGCGTAAAGCAGTGGAAATGACTGCCGGAAGAGGTATCGATACGGGCGCGCATTTCATTTTCGGACTGCCGGGGGAAACGGCGGAGATGATGAAAGAAAGTACGGACATGATAAATGCACTACCGCTGCGGTCCGTAAAATTCCATCAGCTGCAGATAGTCAAGGGCACCCGTATGGAGAAAGAGTTTGCCGCGCATCCGGAAGACTTCGTCAGATTCGCTCTGCCGGAATATATGGATTTCATCATCGACATTCTCGAACGGCTCCGTCCGGATCTTTACATAGAGAGAATCGCCGGGGAAGTCCCTCCGCGTTTCGTGAACGAGACCCCGTGGGGACTGGTGAGGAATTTCGAACTGCTCAGGATGCTCGACGTGCGCCTTGAAGAACGCGACACCTTCCAGGGACGGTCAGTCATGCCTTGACATCCGGGCGATATCATACCGGAAGCAGCAGGGAAACAGCTTTTTGACCGATAAACATTCATAAATTCTGCGGGAAAACATATTTCACGTAAAATTCATTATCTTTGCAAATTAAAATTTACGCGATGCAGACATTTACCAATTATGAAATTCCCGAAGGCCTGACCTTCGATGATGTTTTGCTGATTCCGGCACGTTCAGAAGTGCTTCCACGAGAAGTCGACGTCACTACATGGTTTTCAAGGGACATAAAATTGCAGACACCTGTTGTTTCTGCCGCCATGGATACGGTGACGGAAGCCGATTTGGCGATAGCCATGGCCAGAGCCGGCGGTATCGGCGTGATTCACAAGAACATGACCATCGAGGCCCAGATGAATCAGGTAAAAAGGGTGAAAAGGGCTGAAAACGGCATGATCGACGACCCTATCACCATCCAGCCCGATGCCACGGTAGGCGATGCTCTCGGAATGATGGCCCAGCATCATATCGGCGGCATTCCGGTCGTAGACGGGAATATGCATCTGATAGGCATAGTCACCAACAGGGACCTCCGTTTCCAGGACAACATGAAACTCCCTATCTCCCAGGTGATGACTTCCGAAAATCTCATAACCGCCCCGTCCGGCATCAGTCTTTCGGAAGCTACCGCACTGCTCAGAAAACACAAGGTGGAAAAACTGCCTGTCGTAAATAAAGACGGCACTCTCGAAGGTCTTATCACATACAAGGACCTCATGAAGATAAAGGACAATCCTATAGCTTCCAAGGATTCCAAGGGCAGGCTTCTGGTCGCCGCAGCCGTGGGCGTCAAGTCTGATACCATCGAACGGATAGAGATGCTGACCCATGCCGGAGCCGATGCCGTAGTGGTAGATACGGCGCACGGACATTCGGTAGGAGTCCTCAACGTGATAAAGAAAGCGTGCGAAGCGCTGCCAGACATACAGATAGTAGCAGGAAACGTCGCTACGGCCGAAGGCGCCAAGGCTCTTGCCGATGCGGGAGTGAGCGCGGTGAAGGTCGGTATCGGCCCAGGCTCCATCTGTACTACGCGTGTTATCGCCGGTGTGGGAATGCCGCAGCTGTCTGCAGTAATGATGGCATCTTCCGCACTGAAAGGCACGGGAATCCCTGTCATTGCCGACGGAGGCATCAGATATTCAGGAGACGTAGTGAAGGCTCTTGCCGCCGGAGCAAGCACCATCATGGCCGGCTCCCTTTTCGCAGGCGTCGAGGAATCTCCTGGAGAAACCATCATTCTCAACGGACGTAAATTCAAGTCCTACAGAGGAATGGGCTCTCTCGAAGCCATGCAGCAAGGCTCGAAGGACAGATATTTCCAGGACATGGAAGAGGACATCAAGAAACTCGTGCCGGAAGGCATCGTGGCCCAGGTCCCTTACAAGGGTACTTTATCGGAGGTGGTCTATCAGCTCGTGGGCGGACTCCGCGCCGGAATGGGATATTGCGGAGCAAGGAATATCGAAGCCCTGCGCTCTGCGAAATTCGTGAGAATCACCCATGCCGGCTTCGTAGAGGGACATCCTCACGATGTCACCATCACGCGCGAATCTCCTAACTACTCGAGATAGCCAAGATGAGAAGCAGGACTTCTGTCATAATATGCATTCTGTTCGCCTTGCCGATGTTCATGTCGTGTAAGGCGATTTCATCTCATTTCGACAACGGGCGGGCCATCGCGAAAGTGGGACAGCACAAACTTACCCATAGCGACGTGGCCAAGCTCGTACCGCCGGGAACATCGCCGGAAGACAGCATGAGGCTCGTGATGCAGTACATCAATTCCTGGGCTTCGGACCTCGTATATGCCGATGTGGCCGAAGCGCAGCTTTCCAAACAGGAAAAGGATGTGACGAAAGAGCTCGAAGAATACCGGAAAGCCCTGCTGAAATACCGTTACGAACAGCGATATGTAAACGAACGGCTCGATACGAATGTTACCGCAGGAGAAATCGAGGCTTACTACGACTCCCACAAACAGGATTTCACTGCCAGAATCCCTGTCGTAAAAGCCAAATTCATGAGGATTTCCGCGGATTCTCCGAATATCGAGACCATAAAGAAGAAAATGGCCTCAGAAAATATAGCGGATATCGTTTACGCCGACAGCTTAGCATACACTTTTGCAGACAAATTTACCGGTTACGGCGACAAATGGATAGAGATTACGGTGCTCGCAAGAGATTTCGGGAAAGACTACGAAACCCTGCTGCCGCAGATGAAAAATTCTTTCATCCAGATACGGGATACGGATTACGGCAAAGTGAATATCGCTTATATACAGGACTTTGTAAAAACCGGAGATACCCTGCCGATAGAATTTTGCGAACCGGAGATCAAAGGCATTCTCATCGGAATACGCCGTCATAAGTTAGTAGCGGCATTGGAACAGGATCTGCTTGAAGATGCTCGGGAAAATGGAAAATTTGTAATATATTAGCGGGAATCTCGGAAAATTTTTGACAATGGACAAAATACTGAAAATTATCGTAGCTTCGGCAGCAGTCATTGCGGTGCAGTTCACGGCATCCGCACAGAAATACAGCGACGGAATCATAGACAAGACAGCGGCTGTCGTCGGCAATGAGATGATATCCATATCGCAGCTCGAAGAAGAAGTGCAGGTCATGAGAGCGCAGGGGATGGCATCGGACAGGAACATCAGGTGCGAGCTTCTCGAACAGATGATGATTTCCAAGCTGTTCCTGATGCAGGCACGCATAGACTCGCTGACGGTAAACAACGATATGGTGGAGTCGGAACTGAGGAACAGGGTGGACAATATCAGGACCCAGCTCGGCGGCGACGAAAACGTAGAGGCGTATTTCAACAAGCCTCTTTACAAGCTCAGGCAGGAATGGAGGCAGACATTGCAGGACCAGAGCCTGACCCAGCAGATGCAGCAGAACGTAGCTTCTTCCGCGCCGGAGATGACACCGTACGATGTGCAGAAGTATGTCGACGAGACCGATTCGCTCGACCTGCCGATAGTGCCTATAAAATACCAGCTCAGCCAGATATGCATCTATCCCGACCGTGAAGCAGCCAACTTGGCTGTCAAGGACAGGCTTCTCGCCATTCGGGAGCGAATCATGAACGGAGAAAAATTTTCTGTTCTCGCCCGCATATATTCCCAGGACCCCGGCAGTGCCAGGCGGGGAGGAGAGCTCGGCATGGCTTCGAAATCCGTATTCTGGCCGGCATTTTCGGATGCTGCCATGGCTCTGAAACCCGGAATCGTATCGCAGATAGTAGAAACTCCCGACGGATTCCATATCATAGAAGTGATCGAAAAGAAAGGGGACATGTTCAATGCCCGCCACATCCTGATGAAACCTGAATATACCGAGGATGACAGAAGCAAGGCATTTACCACGCTCGACAGTCTCAAGACGGAGCTTCAGAGCGGTGCCGTATCTTTCGACTTAGCTGCCAGATTCTATTCGCAGGACCCTGCTACGAGGACAAACGGAGGGCAGATGGCCGATCCCAACACGGGCTCGTCGTATTTCGAGATAGACCAGCTGAAACCGGAGGATTACAACGCCATAAAGGATTTGAAGGAAGGCGAAATCTCGGCTCCGTTCGAATCGCGTGACAACGAAGGCCGCTCGGGAAACACCGTGTATAAAATCATAAAGGTGGACAAAATCATCCCTGCACATACAGCTTCCTTCTCGGAAGACTATACTCTGCTTATGGAGCAGGCCCAGAATGAAAGGGCGATGGAAGCTATCGATGAATTCATCAAGGAGAAAATCGACGAGACATATATCGTCATAGATCCGATATTCAAGGACTGCTCATTCGACCAGGAAGGCTGGGCCGCCAAAATAAGGACAGAAGAATAACATCCAACACAAGTCCCGACGTCATTCCATGCGAAAATTTTTCACTACTGCGCTTCTAACGTTCATGTCCGCATTCCTCCTGTCCGGGCAGATATCCGCCCAGACTGCCGAAAAGGAAGAGCCGGAGGACAGCTTGGTGCGTCTGCTGAGCGGAAAAAGCGCGCAGCTGCTGGAAATAGACGGGATGAGCTACAGGAAAATCACCGGTCCGGCAGTGTTTTTCCACAACAACACATATCTCCACTGCGACACCGCCCTGTGGAACGTGGACACGAGGGTCATAGATGCCATGGGCAATGTCAGAATCGTCCAGGAGCAGACCGAGCTGCAGAGCGAGAAAATGAAATACCATATCGATACCGACCTCGCGGAATTCCGCGGGGATATCGTCCAGCTTCAGGACAAGGACAACAACACTCTGCGGACGAAATTCCTCGACTACAATACCAAAGACAGCGTGGCGGTATTTTTCAGAGGCGGCTCGATGCGCGACAAGGACGGGCAAATCATCGAGAGCCAGAACGGGACATACGACTCCAAAATCAAGACATTCGATTTCCGGACCGATGTCAACATGTTCACAGACTCCATTTTCATCAAGACAAACACCCTGAAATACCAGTCAGAAACTTCTCTCGCGACCTTCGGGACAGGGACCAATGCGTGGAAAGACAAAAACATGCTTTCATCCGAAGCCGGATGGTACGACAGAGGCCGGGAACTGTTCTTTTTCAGGAACAAGGTACATCTGATGTCCGATACCCAGGAAGCATGGTGCGACTCCCTGTATTTCGACAGGACTACTTCCGACATACTCATGCTCGGAAACGTACAGCTGACCGACACGACCAGGAATGTCTATGCTCTTGCCGGGAAGTTGGACTATCGGGATACAGTGTCTACCGTGACCCTGACCAAGGATCCGGCAGTGATTACCGTGACAGAAGAAAATTCGCAGAAGGATACCGTTTATTTCGGGGCAGACACCTTAATTTACTACAGTCGGCAGATGTTCGAAATAGACTCGCTGACCTTAGCCGAAGCGGCGACGCGCAAGCAGAACTTGGATATTGATCCGGTGACGGAATTCAGAAGGAAGGCTGCTGAAGAAGCGGCAAAGAAAGCGGAAGAAGCGGCAGCGAACGATCCGAACAAATTGGCGCAGAAAGCGGCACAGGAAAGGGCTGAGGCAGAAAAAAAGGCAGCGGAGGAAGCTGCCGCAAAAGCGGCGAAGGCAAAGGCCGCGAGAGACTCGATCGCCAGAATGGATTCTTTGGCCGCCATCGGCCAATCGGATACGCTGACGCTGCCGGATTCATTGTCCGGAACGGACAATATGGCTATGGCTGACACATTGTCCCTGAGGGACAGCATTCCGGATTCATTGTCACTGCGGGACAGCCTTGCAACCGGTGATTCTCTTGTGTTTGCCGATTCCTTGGCGATGACCGATTCCTTGGCGGCAGCGGATTCAATAGCGGAGAAAGATACGGCCAAAATCGGTTTTGTCATCGCTCTGCGGAATGTGAAAATCTATCGGAAAAACATGCAGGTGGTCTGCGATTCGCTGCTGTACTCAGACTTGGATTCGTTGGCACGGCTGTTCAAGGAGCCGGCCATCTGGAACGAAGTCACGCAGCAATACAATGCCGACAGTATTTCCGTGGTCATCCGGAACAATGCCATGGAGAAAGCCAGTCTGATGTCCAACTCCTTCATCCATATCCAGGAAGATACTGCCCACTACAACCAGATAAAGGGGGCGGAGATGATGGCATATTTTACGCCGGAGGGGGAATTGGCGCGATTCGACGCACTCGGCGGGGCTTCGGCTCTTTTCTACATAGAGGAGAACGATACTTTGGCTACTGTCAACAAGAAGGATTCCAAGATGCTTTCGGCAGTGTTCAGGGACGGGGAACTGAACAGGATATATTATTTCGATACGGCGGTAAGCGATGCCTACCCTGTGGTGCAGCTGAGTGCGGAAGACAGGAAGCTGAAAGGATTCAACTGGACGCCTGAGAGGAGGCCCGAGAACAGGCATGCCGTGACATCGTTAGATCTGAGACCGTCCGAAAGGACACGGTACAACGCCCGTCCGAGGGCCCGCTACACCCAGACAGACCTGTATTTCCCGGGATATATCGATGATATCTATCTCCAGATCGCCATCCGCGATTCCCTGAATCATGTGCGCGACGTGGAAAGACAGCAGCAGGAAAAGGAAGAGGCGTTGAGGCAGGAGCAGATAAAGGATTCGCTTGCCATAGCCCGGCTGGATTCGCTGAATGCCGTCAAGGCGGATTCCATCGCTCTGCAGGACAGTCTGAAAGCGGCTGCCGATTCCCTGCAGGTGGCGGACTCTCTTGCCAAGGCGGATTCGATAGCGAAACTCAATGATCCTGCAAAAGTCCTGTCCAAAGAAGAGCTGAAGGCAAAGAAAACAGCCGACAGGGAGAAGAAGCGGAAGGAGCGGATTGCTGCCCGCGAGGCGCGTTGGGCGGAAAAGGACAAGGCCGACGCGGACAGGGCGCAGGCAAAGGCCGACAGAAAAGCCGCAAAACTGAGAGAGAAGAAGCGCAAGGCCTTGCGCCAGGCCCAGGAGAGGGCGCGGAAAGATGCTGCCGCATTGGAGAAGTATATCGAAAAGTTTGAAAAACGGCAGAAAAAATCACTATAAATAATTATTGCCCCGTCACCGGGGCAATTTTATTTTGATTTTTTACAGGAAAACCATATTTTTGGCGCCGAACGAATTTAACAAGATGCCTATGAAGTGGAATCGTGTATTAGGATTTGTATTTTCTTTCTTGTTCTGTCTCCCCTCTTTCGCCCAGAGCAACAATGTGCGTATTCTGGCAGGTCGCGTCGTGGACGTATGGGATGAACCATTGGCAGGAGCCAACGTATATGTCAGAGGCGATGCCGGATACGGAACATCCACGGATGCGAACGGATATTTCTCCATCGAACTTCCGGACAAGAGCGATATTCTTATAGAAGTTTCTTTCCTCGGAATGAAATCCAAGACCGTCGGCTATACCGGACAGAAGGAAATCACCGTCATATTGGAGGAAGATGCCAACATGATGGAAGGAGCGGTCGTGACCGGAAAACAGAATATCAACGACTTGGACATCCGCTCAAAATCCGGTGTCATCACGGTGGTGGATGTAAAGCGGCTGCAGGACAAGCCGATGGTAGACATGTCCGTAGCGCTTCAGGGAACGGCTCCCGGACTTGTCGTCACCAATCGCGGCGACCTCGGCACGAAACCGGAGATCCGAATCAGAGGAAATTCATCATTCCGTGAAGGAGATGCGGCGAACGAGCCGCTTTTCGTTCTCGACGGACAGGTCATATCGTCGGATGCCTTCATGACCCTGAATCCTTTGGACATAGCGGACATAAAAGTACTGAAAGACGCCGTAGCCTGTGCCCTGTACGGGACAAAGGCATCCAACGGTGTGATAGAAATCACTTCGGTCCGCGGTACTACCGGCGAAGCTCTCGTGACCTACAACTTCAATGCGGGCGTCACTACCCGAGGCCGCAGGGGCGTCCTGATGATGGAGACCGATGAAAAACTCGAACTCGAACGCAGGCTCAGGAACCGCAATGCTCCCGGATATCTGTACAGTGAAGAATATATCAGGGAGAACAACCGCGGCGCAGAAAACATCGAAGAACTCGTGGCGGAAGGCCAGGCCAAACTGAATGAACTGAGAAAGACGAATACCGACTGGTTCAAGGAGTTGCTGCGCAATGATTTCTACCAGAGGCACAACCTCAGTGTCCGCGGAGGAAACAGCAAGACATCTTATTACGCATCAGCGAATTACAGTTACCAGGGGGGTCAGATTCCGGGGAATGACGTCAGCCGGTTTACCGGAAGAATCAGCCTCGACCAGGCCATCGGCAATATCGGATACGTCTCTATCAGCGTCAACGGAGGTTACTCCAAGGCGAACAGCCCGAACAGTTCCGAATACTCCCCTACCACCCTGATATACGAACTCAACCCGTACGAAAGCAAGACAAGCGGGGAACTCTGGTCTTATCCGAACAGGACATACGACGATTTGGTGTACCAGTACGAGAAAGTCTCCACTGAAAAGCGTTTCGGCACGACGGCAAGTATAAACCTCACGCCGCTTAAGGGATTGGACGTGGATGCAGTGGTCGGGTTGGACATGGTGCTGTCGGAATCCCAGGATTTCACGCCGTCGACCGCATACTCCGAACAGCAGAGCGGTGCCGAAGAAATAGAGCGAGGCCGCCTTTCCAAGGCAAAGAATGTAAATACCAACGTATCGTACAATATCCGCGTGACCTGGAACAGGACTTTCGGGAAGCACGATGTCACACTCGGAGCCAATACGGACTATTACATGGACGACATCGACAACATGTCGATAACGGGCTACGGCGTCGGACTGCTGAACTCCGCGGCGGCCATAAACCAGTCCATCGAAGGAACCAGGAAAGTCAGCACGTCGAATCTGAAAGAAAAAACGGCACAGATAGGCATAGGCGCCTTGGCCGGCTACACTTTCGACGGGACATACGACCTGTTCGGCACCTACAAGGCCGATGCATCCTCTATCCTGCCGAAAGACAAGAGATGGAATGCAGCCTGGGCCGTGGGAGCGGGATGGAATGTCAAAAGTTATTTCAAGGACTGGAATCCGATATCGGCATTGCGGTTCAAGGCATCCTACGGGCGTACGGCCAGTTTGGCAGGGGTCTCGCCGTCATTGGCGGTAGCCACCTTTCAGTATTTGGACGACAGCTACGGCGACAGGCGTCTTCTCGAACTCATGGCCCTCTACAACGATTCCCTGAAACCGGAACAGACGATTTCTACGGAGGCCGGCGTTTCAATAGGTTTCTGGAACAGGCTGTCGGTAGATATCGGATGGTACGACAGGGTCACTGAGGACGCTCTCTTGGATGTGCCGGTCCCGGCTTCGAACGGATTTGTCTCGATGAGAAGAAATATCGGGGTGCTGAGCAATTCGGGTATCGAGGCGGCTCTGTCTGCCACTCTTTTGGACATGGACGAGACGAGGCTGAATCTGCGCTTTTCCATAGCCTACAACAAGAACAAGGTCATAGACCTTTATGACGGGGACAGGCTCTATACCAGCGAATACTCTTTGGTGCCGGACTACGAGGTAGGCAAGGCATACGATATCATCTACGGACCGATTTCGAACGGCATCGACCCCATGACAGGCTTTCCGACATTCCGCAAGGCGGACGGAAGCGAGATTCCGGCAACGGGCACGCTTACGCGCGACGACATGGTGGCATTAGGCCATGGAGTTCCTCCGTTCAGCGGCACCATAAATCTGAGTTTCACTTACAGGAATCTCGAATTCGATGCGGATTTCTACTATGTATTCGGAGGTATCAAGGCCTATTCTTTCTCATACGTCAGGGATGTGGACGACGCAAACAAGAATGCGGTGCGCGGCCAGGTGGAGAACATGTGGTTCAAGGCAGGCGACCAGAACAAATTATACAACAGTCCGTATACTACGACTGCATCATTGGAAAACCTGACCCTCTATCCGAACAGCAGGACTGTCGGAAGCAGCGACTATCTGAGGCTTTCGATGCTGTCCCTGCGCTACAGGTTTTCGGAAAGACTGTTGAAAAAGGCCGGGAACTTTTTCAAGTACGGGAACATTGCCTTTCAGGCATCCAATCTTTTCACTCTCACCCGCTACAAGGAGTCCGATCCTGAGTCCGGCTCTCTCGTGGGGGCCCAGCAGCCGATTTACACTGTCAGCCTGAGCCTTTCTTTCTGACGGCGATAATGTGTCGAACATCTTTTCAAACAGCATACGAATGAAGAAACATATCATAATATTGTGTATCCTGCCTTTTTTGAGCGGATGCTTGGATATCAAGTTAGACAACCAGTTCACCGAAATAACGACAGTGGACATGGCCCGGGAGCTTTTGGCTACGGCATACAATTCCCTGCCGCGGTATCAGGTGGAGTTCGCAGTCATGAGCGACGATTTCAAGCCTACGACCTATTCGTCAGCATACGCGGAGTTGGAAAATCTGTACAACTGGCAGGACAACGCCATCGACAATCTGTCTTCACAGGTGTGGAACGAGTATTACATGACAGTAGCCTATCTGAATACCCTGCTGACACGTCTCGACGAGGTGGTACTTGGCGGAGAAGAGGATGCCGTCGAATTGGAGAAGGTGCGAAGCGAGGCTCAGGCGTTGAAGGCCTGGTGCTATTTCGACCTGCTGAGAATCTATGCGCCGAGATATGCGGAGGAGAACCTGGACAGGGACGGAATCATACTGAAAAACCGGCTGGAACTGGATTTCCTGCCGCGGTCATCGATGCGGGCCTGTATCAGTGAAATAGACGGGCTACTGTCAGCGGCGGCTTCCGTGGAGAATACCGGAAATGCCGTCTACTATTTCGGCTCGGATGCCGTGGCTGCGCTGAGGGCCGAATTCGAACTGTACCGGGAGAATTACGATGCAGCCGTGACAGCAGGTCTTCCGCTTCTGACTGGAGCTTCCGACAGATGGACGACAGCCGAATACGACAACCTGTGGACCGAGAACGAAAGTCGGGAGCGTATTTTCGCACCGTATATTTTCGATTCGTTCTACATCGATCTGAACTATGACAGGGAACGCGGAGACTATTACTGTCTTTCAGACCAGGTGACATACGAAGACGGGGATATGAGGAAAGCCTGGTGCGAATATTCCGAAACCCCGATGACAGGCGTAAGATGCTTCGGGAAGTACAACAGGATGTATTACGAGAATTCCGAAGTGCGGTATATCAACACGTTGCGGTATTCCGGGGTATGTTTCACCGTGGCCGAGGCGTATGCGCGGGACAATCAGCCGGATGAGGCGCTGGCTCTCATGAACGAGTATCTCGTGGCGCGGGGATGCACTCCTTTGGATGAGTCGCTCTCCGGAGATGCGTTGGTGGAAGCGATTCTCAAAGAGAAGCAGAAAGAGTTCGTCGGCGAAGGGACGAGGTTTTTCGATTTGAAGAGGATGGGTGTACCGGTGGTCCGGTACAATGAGAGCGGCTCGCAGGCGACGACCATTGCCGTGGATGACTACAGGCATCTGTTTCCGATTCCGCAGTCTGAGTACCGGTACAACGAGAACATAACGGCGGAGCATCAGAATCCGGGGTGGTCCTACGAGGTGGCGGAATGATTTTATAGCAGTTTACATGGGCCGGGGGCAGAGGGCTTGCAGCAGCCGGAGGTCCTCCCCGCAAGCGGGTCCCCTCCCTTTTCGGGAGCCAATGCCTCCGGTTGCTGCAAGCCCTCTGTCCCCGGCAAGGCTGCAAATCATTTTTACGATATAAAATGCAGCCTGCCATTCCGAACAAAGGAGTCAAACGCAGCCTGTCGTCCCGAATGAAAGAGACGGATACAGACTGTGGTCTCGGACGAAAGAGTTAAATGCAGGCTGTCATCTCGAGCGTAGTCGAGAGATCTGTAAATAAAATGTTTAACAATACAAAAACGAAAAGCAAATGAAAAGAATTCTTATGATGTGCTGCGCTG
>CALUSD010000035.1 GCA_944323295.1 uncultured Bacteroidales bacterium
GGACACCATAGGCAACAATTCTTCGATTTTCGCCAAGGCAAACTCGTATTGTGATTTTGTTATGTCCATTTCAGTTATTTTATATAGTAGCACAATTTATCCTGTCATACTCGGCATGTGTCCCTACAAATCTGATGAATACATATCCCATCCGGAATTTGACCACAACTACTATTCTGTACTTATTCCCTTTTATATTAAATACATAATGCTGATTCCCTACATAATCCACCGACGGGAAATCGGCCTTGATGTCCGTCGGATTCGCCCATTGTGCTTCTTCCGCTATCTGATACCAACGTTCCAATGCCGCTTTCGCATCTTCCTTCCCGTTACTTTCATAAAACTCCCTGAGCTTTCTATGCGACACTATCCTCATCTCTGAATTTTCTACAAAAATATGAAATTGTTTTAAATTTCAAGATTTTTTACTTTGATTATTTTGAAATTCAATTTATCTAAATCATATAACCACCACTAAGGGCGTAGAACATATTCTGCGACGAGCCCTCCTCAGCGAGGGTCGAAAGGTCTACGTTTCCTCTGTACATACTGAAAATATGTATCCGTTTATGTCAGCGGTGAAAATTTCTCCGTCGATGACATAGACGGGCGGCAGTGATGCCGAATTCGGAAAGAGCGACAGGCAATAATGTCTTTCTGAAAAACAGGCGAAACTGCCGGACGGAAAACTGTAGCCTTCAGGGAATTCCGTATACTCTCCGTCGCGGCAGAATACCGGCGTGGAATCGGACATGTGCCCTATGGCACAGATATTTGCATCTTCGCAGTAGCAGGTCGTCGCATAGAAGCCCGGCTCGAAGCTCCGGTAGATTTCAGTTCCGGACCAGACAATGGTGATGATATTGCCGGAGGCATCTTCGACCATGCCTGTGGCATAAATGGCATTGTCATCGCAGATGAAACCTTTCAATGAATGACATTCCGTACTTTCCGGAAGTTCTATCGGTTCGTTTTCCCCGTTTATGGAAATGAACGGCTTTCCTTCATCGTCCGTAAACAGGACATACAGCGTATTGCGGAACAGCCGGAAATCCGCGATTTCGGAGTCCGGACTCGGAGGCGGGACTTTCAGTTTCTGCCCGTTCTGGAAAATATGGCACCCGTCTTCCAATCCGTAGAAGTCATCCGCATGCACTCTGTATCCGAAAGTCGGCATTCCGGCATCGATATACAGTTCCGTTACGGGGAATCCGGTCTCGGAGGAGGCCGTTATGACGCCGTTTATGCGGTATGTCCAGCCTTCGCCTTCTCTCGGCGCACCGATGGTATGTACGGCCTTCCCGTCCGGCATAAGAAACCCCAAGATCATTTCACGCCCGGGATATCGGAACATTTCTATGCCGTCTTTTTTTATGACAGTCTCCCCGGCAGTGGAATAGTCCGAATAAACATGTCCTCCGATACAGCGGGACATGTCGCTGTCGGAAGAAAGTTCATGAGCGAATCCGACATCGGTCTCGAAGATTCTCCTGCCGTTTCTCATCAGGAACAGCCTGCATTCCACTGTGCCGTAACCGGTGTCCCGTCGCCAGTCGTAGCCGGGAGGGTATTCGATACCTGCAAGATAGAAGACAGGAGAATCTGGGTCTTCGGGAAATTCATAGTCCGGATTCTGACCTGTATCTCCGCTGTCGGTTTCATGGAATCTGCCGATATTCCGCGAAGCGGCGCCTTCCCACAGCCCGTCGTTGCAGGAGCAGAATGCCAGAAGCAGGGATATCGTGAAAAAAAGGTGCGTTTTCATCATGTTTCGGTTTTTGAATTCAGAACAAGTCTTTCTTGTCGAGAAGCCTGTATCTTGTCGCTTCCGACAGGTGTTCCAATCCTATCTCGTTTTTTCCCGCCATATCTGCTATCGTTCTGGCCACTTTCAGGATTCTTCCGTATGCTCTTGCCGACAGATTTTCCATGGCGATTGTTTTTTCAAGAAAAACAGAGCATTTTTTATCTGTCCTGCAATGGATTTCAATCAGTCTCCCGCTCATTTCCGCATTCGTATGGATGCTTTCGCCCCGAAACCGTTTTTTCTGTATTTCGCGTGCCATGAGTACGCGGGATGCAACATCCGCGGATGACTCCTCTTTTTTTCTGGCAACGAGTTTGGATGCATCGACTGGATTCAGCCACAGATGTATGTCGATTCTGTCCATTATCGGTCCGGAAAGTTTGGAAAGATATGCCATCCTTTTCCCCGGCGTGCATGTACATTTGTCTCCGTCTCCGTAATGTCCGCAAGGGCATGGATTGGTAGCCGCTATCAACATGAATGAAGCGGGATACTCCACCTTGTTTTTCAGTCTCGATATTACCACTTTCCTGTCTTCCATAGGGCCCCTCAATGCTTCGATGACTTTTTTCGGCGCTTCGCAGAATTCATCCATGAACAGGACTCCGTTGTGTGCTAAGGATATTTCCCCCGGCATTATGTTTTCAGAGCCTCCGCCTATTATAGCCGATAGCGAGGAACTGTAATGCGGCGACCTGAACGGCCGTCTGCGGATCAGTCCCTGTGAAGGAATCCCTTTCCCGGCTACGGAATAGATTTTGGCTGTTTCTATGGCTTCATCGATGTTCATCGGAGGCAAAATGGCTGCAGCAGCCTTGGCTATGGAACTCTTTCCCGACCCTGGAGGCCCGATCAGCAGAACGTTGTGGCCCCCGGCCGCCGCTATTTCCATCCCTCTTTTCGCTCCGTCCTGTCCGAAAATATCTGCAAAATCCATCATGCTGTCGCAGGATTCTTCTTCTACGGCAGGCATTTTTCCCCTGCGTCTGACGGACAGCTCCGAACAGTCTTCTTTCCCGGAGAGTATCCTGATGACTTCTTCCATGGATCCGACTCCGAATATCTCGCATCCGCAGTATTCGACAGCTTCCATGGCGGAGCCTGCCGGCAGTATGCATCCGGAGTAGCCGTTTTCCGATGCAAGCTCTGCTATCGGCAGTGCCCCGGGGATGTCCCGTACGGAAGCGTCGAGACCTAATTCTCCCATTATCAGGTATTTCTCGAGGTTTGGCAGCTCGATTTGTCCGGATGATGCTATTATGCCGAGAGCTATGGGGAGGTCGTACCCGCTGCCTTTCTTGTGCATGTCTGCAGGGGCCAGGTTGATGACTATCTTTTTCCCGGGGATTCTGAAACCGATGGACTGCAATGCCGTAATCGTCCGCAGGAGGCTTTCCCTGACAGCCGTGTCTGCCAATCCGACCAAGTGTATGCCGAGTCCGGAAGATATGTTCACTTCCACGTTCACCGGTACGGCTTTGATCCCGATACATTTCGCGCTATGAATAATGGTCAGCATTTTTTGCCGTAAAAATGACGCGATAAAAGAGAAAAAAGTTTCTGAAAGAGAAAAATTTTGTAAAAAAACAGAAAAACTTGGAAAATTTTGCGTCGTTTATTGCCGGCATCCGATTTTAAAGGTTAATTTTGAGAAACATTATATGCGATGCTAAAGAAATTTTTCATAGAGACAGGCCGGTATTTTCTTTTTCTCAGGATAGTTTTCAAAAAACCTGAAAAATGGAAAATATTCTGGAAACAGTTTTTCGTAGAAGCGGACAAACTCATAGTTTCATCCGTAGTTTTGGTCTCGGTCATCTCGCTTTTTATCGGCGGAGTGCTTGTGATTCAGACGGCATCCAACATGAATAATCCGTTTTTGGACAGGATGCTGGTAGGATACATGGTCAGGGAGAGCCTGATACTTGAATTCTGTTCTACGATGGTCGCACTGATTTTAGCAGGGAAAATCGGCTCCAACATAGCATCCGAACTCGGGAGCATGCGCATTTCGGACCAGGTCGATGCCATAGAGATGATGGGTGTCAACTCGGCATCTTTCCTCGTTTTGCCCAAAGTGTTGTCCGTGACCGTTCTGAGTCCGCTTTTGGTCCTGCTTAGTTTTTATCTCGGACTTTTCGGGGGGTGGGTTGTCGTCGAGATGACATCGATTATTCCTACCGCCAAATATCTTACAGGACTTAAATACTGTTTTTCAGAGTATTATGTCTTTTACAGCTGTTTCAAGATGGCCTTTTTCTCATTCCTTATATCCACCATATCGGCATACAAGGGCTTTTATGCGTCGGGCGGCGCATTGGGAGTGGGGCGGTCAAGTACGAAATCCATCGTGATATCCTGTATTCTCATACTTATGTTCGACCTGATTATCACGCAGTTGATGCTTTATTGATTATGATAAGAATAGAACATTTATACAAAGGCTTCGGGGACGTGCCGGTACTCAAGGACATATCCATCGAGTACCGGCAGGGGCTGTGCAACATGATAATCGGTGCGAGCGGCTCAGGGAAGACCGTGCTTCTGAAAACCATCATCGGACTGATGGAGCCGGACAGCGGAACGGTGACATTCAACGGTCAGGATATTTCCGAATTGCCGTACGCAGAAAAGAAACGTTTCCGACAGCACATCGGAGTTCTGTTTCAGAACAGTGCGCTTTTCGATTTTGCCACTGTGATAGAAAATGTCATGTTCCCGATGGATTTCTTCACCGACTGGTCCAGAAAAGAGAAGATAAAAAGAGCCAAGTACTGTCTTGAAAGAGTGAATGTGACAGGCAATGAGAAAAAGTATCCGGGGGAACTGAGCGGAGGAATGCAGAAAAGAGT
>CALUSD010000036.1 GCA_944323295.1 uncultured Bacteroidales bacterium
ATGCTGTCGGTGTGGTTGAGAGTGTGGGAATTATGTCCGAACGCACAGAAACCGAAACGGATACCGTCCACGGCCTTGACTGCATGACGGCATATCGGAAGTCCGGCATACCCGATGCCGACACTGTCTAAAAGATGCATGGTCGACTCCATGCCGTATTTCCCGAAATCCTTGGTGTGATTGTTGGCCAGCGACAGAAAGTCGAATCCCGCGTCATTCAGCCATCCGACATAGTCCGGCGGCATCCTGAACGCATAGCTCCTTCCCTCGACGACTTTTTTTCTGCTTTCGCCTCCTTCGCAGAAGACTCCTTCAAGGTTGCCTGCGGCAATATCGGCGCTGCGCAATATGTCTTTGCAGTCATCGAAAAGCATAGATCCGCCGAATGCAGGCAGTCTGATTTCCGGGAACGTAGTTCCCATCATGATGTCTCCGACAACAGCGACGGTGAAACTGTTCCTGTGCGGCATGGCATCTTCCGGAAGCAATGCCGGCCATACCACCTCCGTACGGATACCCGCAACTCCGCCTTCAAGTGTTTTGGAAACGGCTGTGCAATGCCGGTCATTCCGTTCTCCTCCGGCTGCAGGCCAGACTGCCGCGGCCGACATCAGCAATATGAGAAAATTCCGGACCGCAAAACCTCGTCCGACTCCTTTTTCCATTCGTTCAGCGCTTTTAGAAGCTGTTTATAATTCATGTCGTTCAGCACCGGGGAATCCGTCGGGCTATTTGCAGACCATTATGTCGAGTATCATGTTGTCGGTACTCTGCATCCCTTTCGAGCCGATTTCCCCGAGATTCCTGATGGTTTTCTCGATATCCTTCTCTATAATCCCGTCGCTTTCGGAAATGCAGATATCTTCCAGTGCCAGAACAGCGGACTGCAATGCACTCGACACTCCTGATGCGACTTTCAGGGCGCAGCCTACTTTCGCTCCGTCGCATACCATGCCGGTGATATTGCCTATCATGTTTTTTATGGCCGAGCATATCTGCGGATAGCCGCCGCCTTCCAAATACACTATGCCGCATGCCGCTCCCGTGGAAGCAATCACGCATCCGCACAAAGCGGAGAGTTTGCCTAAGTAGCCTTTGATGTGTATCGCAATCAAATGACTCAGTACGAGGGCTCTGGCCAATTTCTCATCATCCACGTCATATTTCAGACCGTAGGCTATGACAGGCATCGTGACGGTAATACCCTGATTGCCGCTCCCCGAATTGCTCATTGCAGGCAATGTGCAGCCTGCCATCCGCGCATCCGATGCGGCAGCCGTCATTGCCATTGCATAGCACAGAAAATCATTCCCGAAGACCGGCCTGTATTTTTCGGACATTATCGTATGTCCTACCTGCAGCCCGTATTTGGCAGACATGCCTTCCTTCGCCAAAGCGAGATTCATGTCTCTCGATTCGAGAATAAATCTGATGTCATCGTATTCCGCCGTCTGTGCGAATTCGAGAATTTCCTTTACGGTAAGCCCGTATGCGGCTGTATTTTTCCCGTCTTCCTCACTCGTTTCAGCGCCGGAGGCAGCTGTCAGGACTTTGTCGTCGAACCATGTTTCGACTATGTTGTCATGGTCGTCCGCGATAAGAGCCGAGGCGTTGTGCCCCTCGGCAGTGCTTACCACAGCCTTTACATAGAGCTTCCGGGCAGTATCCGCAATGCCTATGTCCACTTTTCCTGCAGCTAATATTTCCTTTGCCCTGGCTATGGATGCCTGATTCAGTTCGTGCAGCACTTCGAGTCCGTACTCGGTCTTGCCGCAGACTGCGCCGAGTGCGGAGGCGATATGCAGCCCTACCATTCCTGTTCCCGGAATACCTACTCCCATCCCGTTTTTCAGGATATTTCCGCTGACTTTTACCTTGATCCTGAAATCGGCCTTCATCCTCCAGCCTTCGCCGCAAGACCCGCAGTTTTCCTCGAGAATTTCCACGGCTTTGGCTACTGCCAAAGCTACAGCTATCGGCTCCGTGCATCCCAAAGCCGGTTTGACTTCCTTTTTTATCAATTCTATGATTTCAGCTTCTCTCCCGTTCATGTCTTATTCGCATTTGTCCGGCTGACTGCGACTTCCTGACAGAAAATCCAGACTTGCCTTCATTATTTTGTCCAAATATTTTTCCTCTGTGATGACTTCGAGCGGAAACCCGATACAGACGCTCCTGTATGTACCGAAATCCGTACAGACTCCGGCCGACACCCTCGTGTCTGCATATCTCAAAAATGTGCTTCCGCACGTATCGGCAGGAGCTATCCCGTCAGGGGCCTCCACACTGTACAATGATTCGTCAGGCTTGTTGCAGAACGAAAAATTTTCCCCGGCATCCAATCCTGTCCACCCTGTTTTTCCCCTTACCGCAGTCACCTCACCAGTCTTTCCTGCATGGCTCGTCACATACTTGAAACCAAGCACTTTTTCCGCAAATTCAGCTGCCTCGGCCCTGTCCGTGCTGTCGGTCTTTATCGGGTAGATGCTGCTCCAGATATCCGTACCGATATGCGCACCGGACACGAGAATGCTGCCGCCGTCCGATACATGCCGTCTCAAGGCCGATTGCATGGCTTCCGGGAATATTCTGTATCTGTCAGGTATCGAATCGGATGCGTATTTGACTGTGACCTGTTTCCCGCAGATGAGGTCCACGCACCATTTCCCTGCACTTATCGAAGAATCCGATTCAAAGGCGGCAGCGCTTGCAGAGCAGAACGGATATCCGGCTTTCAAGATAGCTCTTCCATGGACTGACGGAAAATCGAAAGTATTCCCTGCTATGACAGTGCCCGGGCAGTCGTTGTGCGAAGCTCCGAATCCGGGGCAGTCATCGCTTATCCATGGCAGGCTCCTGTCGTTCCGGTACATTTCTCCGGTGAACGCGATGTCCCTGATATACGGTACGCCGCTGTCCGTCCGGTTGTCGAAACCTGCGAATTCAGGAGAATCGAACCATGCCGGGGCCGAAATCCTGTCGAAATTGTTCACTACGAGAATGCAGCTGTCCGGGACGGAAGTTTCTTTTTGCCGGCATTCCGGCAATGACGGTATCCCGGCACTCAATGTTTCCGATGGAAAACTTTTGCCTCCGGAATTGCAGGCAATGATTCTGAAACCGTAAACATGTCCCGGCTCGATGTCGGCGTCGTACGAAAAACGCCTTTCCCCAGAACTGCATGGGGCATCCGGAGATATTGCGGCGGCTGCCGCATCCACCATTGTGCCCTTGTCGAATACTCCGTCATCTATTCTTCTCTGTATCAGGAAACTGTCGGGGATGGCAGTAGGCTCGATGCTGTCGAAAGTCTCTTTCCATGTCAGCCGGACTTTCCCGTCGGAGAAAACTGCGGAAAACGACCCTGGAGGCAGGGGCTGGACGGCATACTCGAAACCGTATCTGTTGCTCAGATATTTAAGCATCCCCTTGTATATGGCCCGTGAAACTGTAAATCTGAATGCAGGATCGAGCCCGCACTTCATGTCTGCGAAATTCTGATGGGAAAGCAGCTCGCACAGCATGGACGGTGACGCAGGAGTACGCGACTCGCGGTATCCTCTGTCCCAGATGAAACGCCGGCTCCATTCCGGATTGAATTCATTCCTGATATCGTTGACTATCTGGCTCTGTACGAGATTCGCGAATTCGCGGCTCGTTTTCCTGTCTTCTCCAGTCGGCAGTTTTCTGCGGTTTTCCGATTTCAGAGTATAGATGGCAAGGGTCCCTACTGTGGAATCGTTCGGAGTCGTCCCGGCATCCGAATGCAGCGCGAAAGTCAGGTCGACAGGAATATTTTTTCCTTCGCTGTCCGGATTCAATGCCGAGCCGCCGCTCAGGCTGGCAGACCAGTCTCCCCGGCACATGAAGTCATCGCAGTAGTCGTCCTTGCCTTCATTCGGACTGAACACTGTGGAATCGGCCCCGGACCATTGCAGCCAGTATCTCGCCGCCTCCGTGAAACGCGGCATTCCCGAAATTTCCGGCAGGGAAAGGGTGTCGCCATAAACGCTTCTGGCGATGTTGCCGTACCCGCCTCCGATTTTTACCGCATCGGCCGATACTACTGTTTTCCTGCCTTTGTTCACGGGAGAAACCACATTGTCGAGTACGACACATCCGTCCGTTCCCTTTTCGAATTCGAAGGTGCCGAGATAGACCCACATTCCGCCTCCCATCCGCTGGTTTACCGAGAACTCTGTCGTTCCGCCCATGTGGCGGACCGTATAATGTGCGGCGTCCGTACTGTTCGGGAAACTTTTGTATGAAACATAGACCGCATATTCGCCGCGTTCCGGAATATCCGGTGTCCAGACTGCTTCCGCCGTCTTTTCAGGATTTTTCCTGCTGTCAGTGCAATATGCCATGCGGGCAGAGCCCATCATGAATGGATTTTCAGTCCCGCCGTAATACATTTTCGCGTCAGCAAAGCCTGTCCCGGCGTCTTCCCACGGTCCGGACTCATCATATTCTCCTCTGAGACGCAAACGGGGATCTGCAGCCGTTTGTGCGAAACTGCTGTCGGCTCTGAAATCGGGATCGTTGTCCATAATGATTTCGCATGTGCGTATATCCCTCTCTCTCGGCAGAAGCACGTATGCTCCGGCATTTTCTAACATGGGCACTAAAAACGGCAGTACAAAACTCTGTGTGAACAGATCTTCCACGGTCTGGAACAGACAGGGCCTTTGCCATTCCCACCGTTCTTCCGACTGTTCGTAATACAGACCGTGGCTCTGCCACAGTGCAATATGCCGTCCGTCCAAGCCTTTGCGGTATACCGGCTCGTCTAAGTTTTCCACTATCGGCTTCCCCTGATTCCATGTTTTTTTCAGCCTGTATGAATCGGTATCCGGCAGTCCGTCGAAGTGCAGTTCCCCTGTGACCAAGTCTTCGATTTTTTCCCCGCGGCTGCTGATGCGTCCGAGGCTGCAGCCTCTGTATTTGTCCGGGAATCTTTTTTTCAGTTCGGCCCTGAACCACATGCAGTCATCATGTCTCAAGGGCAGGTCGCTCAAGGAATTCGAAAAATAGAAATCCAAAGTTCTTCCGCGTCTCATTACTGCGTTGAGCTTGAGCTCACCCATGACGGAAGTTCTCTCATATATCAGTGTATCCAGTTCTTTGCAGGCGGAATCGAAATCCTCTGCGATTTTGCTCTGGGCGAAACATATTTCCCCGGAGATGATGACGAGACTTGCTAAAACTGCCGGAATTTTCATTTTATCGCACGCTTCCTTCTCTTGTTCAATATATCCACGAGCTGAATGCATCCTATGCCTGACACGAGCCCGCAGCAGTCGGCTGCAAGGTCTATTATATCCTTGCTCCTGTAGCCTGTCCAGCCCTGCACTATTTCGGTCGCAGCCCCGACGGCGGTCCCCAAAAGAAAGACCGATACGCAGAACTTGTTGAATTTACGCTTGGTGTCCCTCGTCCGGGGAAATGCGAAATAAGCGATGAAAGGCATCGGGAAAAACAGCAGGAAATGCACGACCTTGTCGTTCAGGATACCGAACAGTCCGCTATTCAAATCAATGCTGCTCCTGAAATCCCAGAAGCAGCAGAAACATAAACCTGTCAGATATAATATGAATATTCCTTTCAGTATGTAGTTTTTTCTATCTTGCATACTCTTTTACGATATCTTTCATGGCTTCGTACTGATCTTCGATGCTGCGAAGCAGTTTATACTGGGCGCGGGTTCTTACGAGGTTATGTTCCGGATAGGCCGTCTTGTAATAAGTGTCGCCGTCGATATAGTCCATCAGGAACCGGAGCACCTGCTCGTATGTTATGTATCTTGCTGAAAATGCCAGATATTCTATCTCCGAATCTGTCAGATTGCTTTTTCTCTGCGACAGGTATCCCTGAGTATAGGCACTGAACATTTCGAGAGACATGCCGACATTGTCCAAATTTCTGTCGTCCTCAGCTCCGGTATTCGTATAAGACCGGATGGCATCTCCGAAATCATTCAGGGACGTGCTGCTCATGCATGTGTCCAAGTCTATGACGCACAGTACATTGCCCTTGTCGTCGAATAGGATGTTGCTGATCTTCGTATCGTTGTGAGTGACTCTTGTCGGAATGGTCCCGTCTTCCACCTTGCTCCAGAAATCGAGCATTTCATCCTTGCGGCTCTCTATCCAGCCGATTTCTTCCTGCAAACCGGCCACCCTGCCTGCAGCATCCCGGGCAATGGCTTCGTCCCACTGTTCGAACCTCCATCTGATATTATGGAAACCCTTTATGGTCTCGTTCAGAGGAGTAGTGAAATCCGAAAGCTGGGCCTGGAACTTTCCTATGCCTTCTCCTCCCTTGTAACACAGCCGGGGAGTATCGGCCTTTTCGTATGTCACCGAACCTTCGATGAAGATGCACATGGCCCAGAAATTTCCGTTGGCATCCTTATAATAAAGATGGCCGGACGGATCGGCTTTTTCCGTTTCCGACATGGTTTCCGGCTTTCTTACTGTGACGGTGAGGACCTCGCGGAGCGGGTCTCCTCCTTCGGCAATGACTTTCTTGCGAATGTGTTCCGTGACAAGTTCGATATTTTTCATCATTCCCGGCACATCGGGGAAAATCAGATGGTTTTTCCTTTGCAGGATATATTTGCGGGCTCCTTCGCCCTTTGTCTTGACGATGAATGTGTCGTTGATGAATCCTGGTCCGAGAGGCTTGATTTCAACGATATTTCCCGTGGTGTCGAATTTTTGCGCGATCGCAAGCATTTCTTCCTGTGAGTAGTTCATAGCGTTTGTGTTATTTTATGTGTTTGCAAATTCAGAATATGAGTTCCCCGAAAAATTCAGGCCTGTGGAAATCCGGCTGCGGTACTTCGACAGGATTCCAGCTCAGGAAATGCGGGTGGGCGGACTTGTCTGCGCATTTGTAGAAGTTTGCCCTGACGGAATGCGGCAGGTTTCCGCTGTCTATGCCGACCATGTCCATCGGTATGCAAATCGCCGTCTGCCACCCCGCCACAGCGTCCCGAATGTCGTATTCCCGCTTTTCCAATGATGTGTGTTTCCGGATCCTGCCGTGTTGTGCATCGGTGAAATGCATGAAATCGCTCCTGCTTTTCCTTTTGGCTGCCAGCAGTGTCCCGATACAGTTCATCTCGAAATTATAGTATGTGCCGTCGGACGGGTCGGAGACGAAGAATTCGCAGCAGCTGTCCTCCCAGACAGGGCCGTTGTTTTCCAACGCCTTTGCTCTCAGGTCGAGGCCTCTGACCCTGTATTCGACGACTATGTGGGTAGCGCTCCGCGCAATGGAGAAGGCCGCATCCGGAGCATAGGGAAATTCTTCCGGCCAGCATACGGTATCGATGAAGGCTTTGGCTCCGCCGGTTTCCATCGCAAGTTCCAAAGTCTTGAAATCCATATCTTCAAGTCCCGGTATAAAAGGTACGACAAGCTGTTTCATAATTCGAAGTTTAGTCAACATATCGTACAAAATTACAAAAAAACCGTTACATTTCATTTCAGAAGCTGCATAATTTTCTAAATTTGTCGTCGAAGGTATCGTTTGTCGTCGAAGGTATCTTCGCGTTGCCATGAAACTATCCGCATACCTTTTGTTGTTTGCATTGCCGTCGGTCGCAGCGGCTTACGATATCCCGGACGGTGCAGAACTTCTTTCTGTCGAGCAGCGTCACGGATATGAATGTCATCTCATCGAATATGGAGTTCCGGACGGGGACAGGGTCCAGGCGTATTTTCTTGTCCCGGACTGTGTTTCTGCCCAAGACAGCCGCCCGGCCATAGTGATGCTTCACGATCACGGCGCACGCTTCGACATAGGAAAGGAAAAGTTGACAAAACCGTTGCCCGAGGCTTCGGGCAATATAAAAAAATCTTCACGGCAATGGGTCAGGGACAATTTCGACGGAGTCTATATGGCGGATTCGCTGGCCTCGCTCGGGTATGTCGTGATAGTTCCGGATATGCTTTACTGGGGGAGCCGCTGTTCCGAAGCCTGCCGCGAATGGTCCCGCCTGAGATTCGGGAACGAGGACGGATATACCGGAGAAATAAATGCGCCGGACTGCAGGGACAGGCTCGATTCCTTGAAGAAAGCCGTTTATGAGGGACAGCGTGCGGTGTATGACAGTCTGTATGCGGAAGGTGTGATATGGGCGGAGAAAACGCTGGAGGAGGATGCTTGTGCGGTAGCGTTGCTTAAAAGCCTTGAATACGTGGATGAGGACAGAATCGCCGTGTTGGGCTGGTCCATGGGAGCACACAGGGCCTGGCTTCTTGCCGGATTCTGTGCGGATGTCGCGACGGGTGTCTCTGTGGGCTGGATGACTTTGAAAGAAGCGCTCGGACCGCAGCTCAAGGCTTCCGACTATGCCATGCTGATCCCGGCTCTGCGGGAAAAATACGATTTTCCCGATATAGCGCGCCTGCTTGCGCCTAAGCCGTATTGTTTTTTGAGCGGACGGGAAGACCGGCTGTTTCCGGCAGAGACGGCGGAGAGGGCGTTCGCGCGGATGCGGAATATTTATTCGGATGCTGGAGCCGGAGGCCTTTTGGAGACAGGTTTTGTGGACGGGCCGCATCATTGCGGAAAAGAAGCGCAGGCTGCCGCGACAGCTTTTTTGGAAAGGATTTTCGGGATGCAAGACTGAAATGCCGGGTTTCGGTCAGCCCGCATGAATCCGTGTGTTCGATTTTGGATCTTATGGAAAGAAAAACCGTTTGGGACCCTTTAAGGAAAAAGGACGTGGTTCTGACACCGGAAGAGTATGTCAGGCAGTGGTTCATTTCCCAGTTGAACGAGTCGATGAACGTGCCGCGGCACATGATGATGAGCGAAGTGAGCATAAGTCTGTATGAAAGGAAGTTCAGGGCCGATATTGTCGTTTACGGCAGAAATGCGGCGCCTGTCGCCGTCGTGGAATGCAAACGTCCCGATATCCCTCTCGACGGCACCGTCTTGGATCAGGCTGTCAGGTACAACATGGCACTGAATGTAAAATATATCTTCATCACGAACGGAAAAAGCACGTATATTTGCCGAAGAAAATGCGGCAGGGACGCATCGGGCTACGAATTTACAAACCATCTCCCTACATACGGGGAGATGATTGAACCAGATTGACTTATGACAGCGGTACAGGACTTTTTGAGCGGCAGGATTTTCCATATAATATCTGAAATTGCAGAAAACAGAGGCGTTCGCGCATTCGTCATAGGAGGATATGTCAGGGACTGTTTCCTCGGAAGACAGAGCAAGGACATCGACATAGTGGTGGAAGGCAGCGGGATAGAACTTGCGGAAGCGGTAGGGGAGGCAGTGCACAGCAAGGTATCCGTATTCCGCAATTTCGGAACGGCCATGCTGAAATACAAGGGTATCGAAGTGGAGTTCGTGGGGGCGAGAAAAGAATCGTACAGACGAGACTCCCGCAAACCCATAGTCGAAAACGGTACTCTTGAAGACGATCAGAGGCGTCGTGACTTTACTATAAATGCCATGGCTTTCAGCCTGCAGAAAGATGATTTCGGAGCACTCGTAGACCCTTTTGGCGGGATACGGGATTTGGCAGACGGCATCATCAGGACGCCATTGGACCCGGATACGACCTATAGCGACGATCCGTTGAGGATGATCAGAGCCATCCGCTTTGCCGCGAAGCTGAGCGAGAAGGACAGGGTTTTCAGGATAGTGCCCGAGTCGCTCGAGTCCATAAGGAAGAACCGGCACAGGCTCGAGATTCTGTCTCGCGAACGCATTGCGGAAGAATTGGATAAAATCTTGGTCTGCGAACGGCCTTCCATGGGTTTCCGCCTGTTGGATGAAACAGGCCTTTTAGAGCTGATACTTCCGCAGCTCTGTCTGTTGAAAGGGACTGAAAGCGTAGACGGGCACGGACATAAGGAGAATTTCTCGCACACCCTCGAAGTGGTGGACAATGTGGCATCCGCGGAAACTGCCGCCATAGCCGCGGGACGTCTGAAAAATTACGGATTCGAGGACGGAGAGCCTGTGGAAAAAATCAGGACGGAGCCGTATCTTTGGCTTCGGTGGGCTGCCCTCCTTCACGACATCGGCAAACCTGCCACGAAAAGATACGACAAGTCGGCAGGCTGGACATTCCACGGTCATGAAGTGGTGGGGGCGAGGATGGTGCCGAAGATATTCAAGTCTTTGAAGATGCCTCTGAACGAGAAGATGAAATATGTGGAAAAGCTCGTACTGCTGCATCTCCGCCCCATAGCTTTGGTGACGGACGAAGTGACGGATTCTGCGGTCAGACGCCTTCTTTTCGATGCCGGCAATGATATCGACGATCTTATGCTGCTGTGCAATGCGGATATCACCTCCAAGAATCCGCGCAAGGTGGAAAGACTGAAACGGAATTTCGAGCTCGTGAGAAGGAAACTGGCCGAGGTCGAGGAGAAAGATGCCATCCGCAACTTCAAGAATCCCATAACAGGAGAGTATGTGATGGAGCTGTACGGTATTCCGCCTTGCCGTCAGATAGGGGAGTTGAAGGAATATGTAAAGAACGCCATTCTCGACGGACGGATAGCGAACGATTTTTCGGAAGCGGACGCATTGATGCGGGCTAAAGCGGAAGAGATGGGCCTGCTTCCTGTCCTGCAGGACCGGAAATAATTTGCAATATGCCCCCGATTATAGACAAATACATGAAATACGTCGCCTCCGTCAGAAGGTATTCACCGCGGACATGTGCCATTTATGAAGACAGTCTGAGGCAGTTCTGCCGTTTTGCGGATGCCGGTACGGACAAGATATTGCTCGAATCTCTCATTCCCAATATTATAAGGGGGTACGAGGTATCATTGCTCGGCAGGAGCATGAAAGCCAGGACAGTCAATCTTCATGTTTCGGTGCTCAGCGGTTTCTGCCGTTTCCTTATGAAAGAAGGCTTGTTGGCTTCGAATCCGGTCAAACTCGTGAAGCGGCCGAAAATGGAGAAGCGTCTGCCGTCGTTTTTCCGGGAGGAGGACATGGCGGGATATTTTTCCCGGACAGAAGTTTATGTTTCGGAAATTCCGGATACGGACACGCGCTCCTACTACCGCAGATTCTCCCGGGCGGTGATATCCACGCTTTACAACACGGGCATACGCCGGTCTGAATTAGTCGGACTGAGACGGGGAGATGTCGATTTTTCGCGGAAAGTGATGAGGGTGCGGGGCAAAGGCGATAAAATGCGAGAAATTCCGCTTTTGGATTCATATTGTAAAGAAATTTCCTTATATTTACAATCAGTTGATTCGATGATTGACGGAGAATGGACCATGTCGTCGCCTCTGTTCGTTACGGCGAAAGGGCAGGCTCTCTATCCCGAACTTGTGGACAGGACGGTGAGACGGGAACTGGAAAATTCGGAAGGCTTTTCCGGGAAAAAATCGCCGCACGTTCTCAGGCACACTGTAGCGACCGAGCTGCTCGATGACGGGGCCGACCTGAATTCCATAAAGGAGTTTCTCGGACATTCGTCTTTGGCTGCGACGCAGGTTTATACCCACAACTCTATCGAAAAACTGAAAAATGTTTATGAATCCGCCCATCCAAGGGCTAAAAACGGAGGTAAAAATGGAGATTAGAGTGCAATCCATCAAGTTCAATGCAGATCAGAAATTGTTGGACTTTGTAGAAAAGAAGCTATCCAAATTGCCTAAATTCTACGATGAGATTATCGGTGTGGAGGTGACGATGTCTCTGCTCCCGGAGCATGAGAACAAGAATGTCAAGGTGCTGGTACAGATTCCGGGGAACGACGTGGTCGTCGAGCGCAATGCCAGGACATTCGAGGATGCCGTCGTGGACTGCTTGGATATCCTGAAAGAAAAATTAGTAAGGGTAAAGGAGAAAAGAGCGAATTAGAATTTTATTTATACAGTACGGATGATGTTTTTCGAATCCGAACGGATTCTTAAAATTTGAAAGTAAAAATAAACGGCCCGAAAGTTTTCGAGGCCGTTTTTCTTGAATATGTATTCCGTATCAAGCGTAACGCGGAAATTACCCTTTTGGGCCCGCCCTAAAGTTCATCGAAATTTACATCGGCAGTATACGCGCCTTCACCGGCATCTTCCTTGCGAGGCTCGTGTTCTGTGACAGGGCAGTTCGCCTTGATGTAGTCTATCATTTCCTGGAGACTTCCGGTAAATTTCTCGAAATCTTCCTTGTAAAGGAAAATCTTATGCTTGTCGTATGCAAAGCGGCCGTCTTTTTCCACCCTGCGTTTGCTTTCAGTTATAGTCAAGTAATAGTCATTACCTCTCGTGGCCTTTACGTCAAAGAAATATGTGCGCTTTCCCGCTCTTACCTGCTTTGAGTAAACATCATCTCCCGAACGCTCCTGAGCATTCGCTCCATCATAATCCTCGCTGTACATTGCAATATTTTTTAGTAAAACTTTACAAAGATAGGGATTTTTCTGAAAATGAGATTATCTTTGTAAAAAAATTGACTCGACGTTATGCTCAATAGACGTATTTTAAGGATCAAGGTCTTTAAAACATTGTACAGCTGCGAATTGAGGGGAAATTCCTCATTGGCGGAAGCTGAAGCCCAGCTCGAAGCGTCATGCGAGGCTACGAGAGACTTGTATCTTTTCATGCTCGGAATCGTGTCTCCGCTCACCAAGGTGGCTGCAGAGAAAATCGAAGCCGCCAGGAAAAAATTCAATCCTACGGAAGAGGAAAGAAACCCGAACATGAAGTTTGCGGAGAATGCCTTGGCACCGCTTCTCGAGAACGATCCTGATTTCCAGAAACTTTTCAAGAAAAAGAAATTTTCATGGGACCAGTATGACCTTTTCCTGAAAAGGCTGTACAATTCCATTTCATCGAAAGAATATTTTTCGAAATACATGCAGTCCGGGACCTCTTCGTTGAAAGAGGATTGCAGGCTTTTCATCCGTATTTTCGAAGAAGAATTCGTGGAAAATGAAGATCTCGAAGGCATTCTTGAGGGAATGTCGATATATTGGGGCGAAGATCTGCCGTACTCGCTTACCTACGTATGCAGAAGTCTCGAGACTTTGGGCAAAGGTGTCCGCTGGTCGCTGCCTCCTTTGTATCTGAGCGACATGAAAAAAGGAGACGGCATAGAGGACGACAGGCTGTTTGCCCGGAATCTGCTCAGGGCCGCCTACCTGAATTACAGGAAATACTATGATCTGATTTCAGAGTCCGTAACCAACTGGGACAATGACCGTATAGTGGCTACCGACATGAGTATCATCGTTACCGGGATTGCGGAAGCCGTAGCATTCCCGACCATTCCCGTGAAAGTGACGATAAACGAATATGTGGAGATTTCCAAATATTTCGGCACTCCGAAAAGCAAGATTTTCGTAAACGGCATCCTCGACAAACTCATAGGCAGACTGCTCTCCGAAGGAAAAATCGTAAAATCCGGAAAAGGGCTTCTCTGATGCCTCCGGCAATGTTCTTGATGCCTGAACGGCAATTTTCCTGAACGGCAATTTTTATGAACAATTATCAATAATTAAAAATAGAAAACGATGAATTTATTTACTTTTTTGACAATCGGCCTGCTTCAGACGGACGCTGCGGCTAATCCCAATGCCGGCAGTTCATGGTCGATGTGGATCATGCTCATCCTCATCTTCGTGGTGATGTGGTTTTTCATGATACGGCCTCAGAGAAAGCAGCAGAAAGAACTTCAGAAATTCCGTGAAGGCCTGAAGAAAGGGGACAAGGTAGTGACTATCGGCGGCATTTACGGCACCGTAGTGGAAGTCAAGGAGAAAACGCTTCTTCTTGAAGTGGACAGCAATGTGAAAATCCGTGTCGACAAGAACTCTGTAGTAAAGGATTTCAGCGAGACACAGCAGACGCAGCAGTAGTTTTTCCTCAGAAGGACAGCAATGAAAAAATTGTTGTATAAGCTATTGATTTCATGGAAGAATGACGGGAGAGACTGGGTGACATTCGCCTTGTGTCTCCTGTTGGCTTTCAGTATATGGCTTATACACAATCTTTCTCTGAACTATTCCGATTTTCTGACGGTAAAAATGACTGTCAGATGCGATAATATCGAGGGGCATTCCGTAAATTCCGCCAACTCGTGCGAGGTGGTGGCAAGGTGCCGGACATCCGGATACAACATCATCAAGTCTTCCATGGCTCTGAGGCGGTCTCCGGTGCAGATAAGTTTGGACAGACAGTCTCTGACCCACAAGTCCGGCGAATCCTATTACATTACACGGAAAGAGCTGAACGAAGCCGCCCATCTTTTGTATGGAGAAAAGGTGAACGTGGAATATTTCCTGTCCGATACGCTTTATTTCAGGTTTCCGTACGAAACCCACAAGCGTGTCCCCGTTTTCCCGGTCAAGTCCATGAGTTTCGCTCCGCAGTACATGAGTCAGGGCGATCTGGAAGTAGAGCCCGATTCTGTGACCGTTTACGGCGAGCCTTATCATCTGGAAAATGTGGACAGGGTATTTACCGAGACTGTCAAACTTCAGAATCTGAACGCATCAGCGGCGGGAGTGACGCGTCTCGAGAAGATAAAGGGCGTCAGACTTTCGGAAAGCGAAGTGCATTATTCCATAGACGTGATGCGGTATGTCGCCATTACGAGAGATGTGACCATCGGTACGGCGAATGTGCCGTCGGACAAGGAAATGATGATATACCCTTCGAAAGCGGAAGTCGTGTTCAAATGCGTTTTCCCTCTCGTATCGGATGTAGACTATGCTGAATTCCATATAGATTACAACGATTATATAGAATCCCGTTCGGGAAAGTGCATACCGGTTCCGGGCTTTTTGCCGGAAGGCGTGCTCGAATACGAGATGTTTCCGGAGATTTTCGAATGCGTGGTGACAGAAAAATAACGATTGCGGTGACCGGCGGCATAGGAAGCGGCAAATCGCTTGTATGTTCGATGCTGGAGCGGAGGGGAGTCCCCGTCTATGATTCCGATTCCGAGACCAAGGCATTGTATGAGACCGTACCGGGGCTTCTCGACAGGATTTCCTCAGCGCTTGGAACGGATGTGACGGACGGAAACGGACGCTTGGACAGGGCAAAATTAGCTTCGGAAGTGTTTTCCTGCCCGGAAAAACTGAATATCCTCGAAAATATGGTATACCCCGAGGTAAAGAAAAATTTCGAAAGCTGGAGACTGAAAAAATTTTCCGACGGTGCTCCTGTCGTCGCAATGGAGTCGGCCCTTGTACTGGAAAAACCGTTTTTCAGGAATCTCTTCGATAAAATCCTGCTCGTGGATGCCCCGGTAGAGCAGAGATTGCAAAGGGCGATGCACCGGGACGGAGCGGACCGGGATGCTATTTTGAAACGGATGTCCATGCAGCGTCTGCTGAATGACATTTCTGAAGGGAAAGTCTCTCCCGGTGCGGATTTCATCATAGTGAACGATGGCAACATCGGAGACCTCGAAAAAAAGACAGAAGAAGTTTACATACAATTAAATTCATGACAATGAAGACAGATCTTTCAAAAATTTTGACGATATCCGGACAGAGCGGACTTTTCAATTATCTGTCCCAGGCGAGAAACGGCGTGATAGTGGAATCCCTTGCGGACAAGAAAAGAAGCTGCTTCGGGATGAAAAGCAAAGTGACTACGCTCGAAGACATTTCCATCTATACCGACGAAGGCGAGATAAAACTCAGGGAAGTGTTCGGGAAGATGAAGTCCGAACTCGGAGAAAACAACGCCCCGGAGTCCAAGTCGCCTGACAAGGACCTGCAGGCTTTCTTCGCCAAAGTCCTGCCGGACTATGACAGAGACAGATTCCATGTATCCCACATGAAAAAGGTGGTGACATGGTACAATATCCTGAAAGAACATGCTTCTCTCGACTTCGAGTCGAAAGAAGAGGAACAGACGGAATAAAATGTCGGACAGGAGGCCATCGGTACAGACTCTGACCTTGGGCTGTTCCAAGAACAGGGTCGATACCGAGCACATATTGTCAAAGCTCGAAGGGCGTTATGAGATATTGCCGGAAGAAGTTCCGGCAATATGCGACGTCTTTCTTGTCAATACCTGCGGTTTTATCGGCGACGCGAAGGAGGAGTCCATCGCAGCCATATTCGAGGCTGTGGAGCGGAAAAAACGCGGAGAGATAGGAAAGATAGCGGTATTCGGCTGCCTTTCGCAGAGGTACGCTGCGGAGATGCCTGAACTGATTCCCGAAGTGGACGCATGGTTCGGCGCCGTGGATTACGCTCCTCTGCTGGAATATCTCGGGATTCATGCTGACCCGGGCGAGTTGATGACAGGGCGGCACCTTACCACGCCGCGGCATTATGCCTACCTGAAAATTTCCGAAGGCTGCGACCGCCGCTGCTCCTATTGTGCCATCCCGTTTATCCGGGGCAGGCACCGTTCCGTACCCATGGAAGAGCTTGTGCATGAGGCTGAGCTCCTGTCCATGAAAGGAGTCCGTGAGCTCATAGTCATAGCGCAGGATACCACGTATTACGGACTGGATCTGTATCACAGAAGGGCTCTTGCGGAGCTTTTGCAGAAACTTTCGCAGGTAGAAGGGATAGAGTGGATACGTATCCATTATTCTTATCCTGCAGATTTCCCCGAAGACGTCCTCGTGCAGATGGCGGAAAATCCGAAGGTCTGCAGATATATGGATATTCCGCTGCAGCATATTTCCGACAGTATCCTGTCAAAAATGCATCGGAACGTGGATGGTGCATGGACTAAGGCTCTGATCGGAAAGATGCGGGAAAAAGTGCCCGGGGTGGTCCTTCGTACCACAATGATAGTGGGGCATCCGGGCGAAGGAGAGAAAGAGTTCGGCGAACTTCTTGATTTTGTGTCCGAAGCGAAGTTCGAAAGACTCGGAGCATTCAAATATTCGGAAGAAGAAGGAACATACGATGCCGAACATTTCGAAGATTCGGTCGACGGGGATACGAAACAACGCCGTTTGGAGGAGCTTATGAGTCTGCAGAGCGGAATTTCATTGGAATTCAACCGCTCGAGAATCGGCTCCGTGGTAAAGGTCATAGTGGATGACTGGTCCGACGGAGTGCTTGTATGCAGAAGCGAGTTCGAAAGTCCGGAAGTAGATGGCGAAATTTTTGTAAATTGCGCATCATTGGCCGATCCGGCGGAATATGTCGGAAAATTCATCGAGGTGAGGATTACCGGTGCCGATGAATATGACTTGAGGGCAGAAATAGTTTCGATATAGGAGGTTTATATGAGACAGAAAGCGAAAATCACAGTTCCGGCGCTGTTGCCGCTTGCGGCAGCACTTGTTTTTCTATCCGTATCCTGCGGCCCGTCCGCGTATTTGCTCGATGTCGAAATGCGCCGGCCTTCGGCTGCGGGGGTGGATATCATCGGAAAGGCCGTGTCCGTAGTGTATATGGACAACGGAATCGAGACCGATTCCCTTTTTGCAGCCTCGATGTCTTCTGCATTCGCGTCTCGCCTGGAGCAGGACTATTTCGCCGGAGACAGTCTCATCACGATGTTCTGTCTCGACCAGCAGCCGGATGTCGACTATTCTGATAAGGAAAATATGGTGGACCTGCTGGTAGACACCGGCTCCGATGTCCTTTTCCTTTTCGATCCTCCGGTTTTCGCCGATGGAAACGTGACAGTCTCGGAAACTGCAGGGACCGGTACCGCCACTGGAGAATTTCCGTTTTCAGTCAGGCTGTACGTATATGATTCGATGGACCGGCGCGATACGGTGCTGCAGTTCAGCGGAAGTTCGGTGGCCAAGATTTCTGCCGACATAGGTGAGACGGTATCCGATGACGGCGTCATGTTCATCCTGAAATCCGCCCTCGACGGTACTGCAAGAAATGTCGGTACGGCATCCGGAGAAAAATTTTCTCCGAGATGGAAAGCCGAGGAAATCGTATTTTTCGTTTACGACTCCTCTGCCTGGTATGATACATATTATTATGTGCAGCAGTACCAGTGGCAGAAAGCCATGGATATATGGATGTCCATGCTCGATACCGGGAATCTGGAGAAGAAAGCCTGCATCGAGTATAACATGGCGGCAGTCTGCTACATTCTCGGACAACACGAGCTGTCATCGGACTGGCTCGAACTTTCTGAGAAGCATTTCGATTTGTCTCCTTACACTGGCTATCTGAAAAAGAAAATAGAAAAAAAGGCGGGGCAGTAAGCCGGTTTCTGTTTTTAAATCTGCCATTTATCTTCGCAACCTACCCCCTGGCATCGGACGGGCAGCCCTTGACTGCCAGTATATTTGGTCTTGCAGACTTCAGGGACGTACCCGACTGCTGTCGCCAGCAGCCGCCGTGAGCTCTTACCTCGCATTTTCACCCTTGCATGCCGAGGCATGCGGTAATTTTCTGTTACGTTCACCATAAGGTTGCCCCTATCTGCGATTTCCGCAGTGAAGTGCCCTGTTCTGTCCGGACTTTCCTCACGTCCGGTGTGTGATAACAGGCAAATTGCCGCGTCGTCATCGGGACTCGCGCTCGGTCATTTACGGAAGTAAACTCCCTTCGCGTTCGCCCTTGTCGCCTTGCACTTTACCAGTTCCGACACACCGGTGATGTCGTGAAACATCATGTGCGGCAGATCGTCCCGCCTTTAAAAGAACTGTTGATTTTCAAATTTGGGAGAGGGTGAACTAAGTACCCGTTTGGGTCTCCCTCTCGTTATTTGTATCCCAATTTACGCTCGGTGCGGTCATTTATGCGGATAGTGCGCTCTACTTCGCGTCTCAGCCCCGGAGTGATATCCTTGCAGACCTTGTGGCAGCACATTTCCAATGAATACATCCTGCCTATGCAGAAATTGGTATGCTCGCATCCGCTGCAATGGTTTTCATCCGCTTTCATCTTGTTCACGAAATCCGTATCCTCCAGGACGGCGCGTCCCATCTGGAGCATCTCGAATCCGCTGTCTATCACTTTGTCTGCATCTGCACGGGATACCACCCCTCCTACATAGACAAGAGGCATGTCCGGCAAAGCCTTCCTGAATTTCAGGGAATCTTCCATAAAGTACAGGTGCTTGAACGGCACGGTAGGCGATACGATTCTTCCCCCTAACAGCACGCCGAGTTTCAGCCACCACATCTTCATCGGCATGTAGTGAGCGATGCACCGCACAGGGAAGCGCCCCCTCATCACATACATTGGAGCCCTGCTCACGAAACCTCCTGACAGCACTATGGCGTCAGCTCCGCATTTCTGCAATTCCTTAGCCACTTCGATGCTTTCTTCCACTTCCATGCCTCCCTTGAATCCGTCGCGGGTATTCATTTTTACGAAAATGGCCACTTTGCCCTTGCCTGCATCAGTCACCGCCTTCATGCATCGGCGCATGAATCTCATCCTGTTTTCTAAGGAGCCGCCGTACTCATCTTTTCTGTGGTTAGTGTACGGGGACAGGAACTGCGATATCAGATAACCGTGGCCGGCGTGTATTTCCACCGCATCGAATCCTGCACGTATGCTCAGTTCCACTGCCTTGCCGTATGCTTCGACCACCTCGTCTATTTCCTTTATCGTCATGCCGTGTACGAAAGTAGGGGAGTAGAGGTTGAAGCCGCTGCTTGCGCCCAAGGGACGGCATCCGCAGATGCGTCTGTGCGACATGTTGCCGCAATGTCCGAGCTGAATGGAGGCTTTTGCGCCTTCTTTGTGTATGGCGTCCGTAAGTTTTTTCAGTTCCGGTACGATTTCTTCCCGCATCCACAGCTGTCTTTCGAACGACAGTCCGCTTTTGCATACTGCCGCGTATGCCACCGTAGTCATTCCTATGCCGCCGCGAGCCACTGCAGTGTGATAGTCGAAGAGGGATTTCGACGGCGAGTTATGCTCGCACATGCCTTCGAACGCTGCGGATCTGATGGTCCTGTTGCGCAGCTCCAAAGGTCCTATTTTTATAGGAGTAAAAACATTGCTCATATTATGTACTTCTTTCCTGTCGGTTTGGGACCTGTCGCCTGTATTTACCAGATAAAAGGTATCAGATTCTTCTTTTTCAGTTCACGATATTCGTCACCGAATTCCTGCTCGTATTTTTCCGTCAGGGATTTGGACCTCGGAGCGAGATTGGCGAATGTCCAGACCGCAAAAAGCAGTCCTGCGGGCGACCAGGTCAGGATCGCATATCCTATCCATTCGGTGAGCTCTCCGAAATAATTCGCAGAGGTCACGTATTTGTACAGACCCTTTTTGGGAATATAGTGTTTGGTGTCTCCGGGCTTGCGCAGATGTCTGATCACATGATCCGAATCCAAGTTTATCAGCATTCCCGTCAGGAAGACCAATGTCCCGATGATGAACTGCGGCGAAGCTATCCATTCGATTCCGTATTTTCCGGCAGGTGCGTATTCGAAAAGCCATCCGCCGATAAAATAAGAATTCAGGCCGTTGAAAATCATGCCCATCGCCATTATTGCCAGGGGCATCTCACCTTTTCCCCTCATCAGAAACGGAAATATGAATGCTCTTTGGAAATAGTGGACAAGGAACAGCCCCGACATGATGAGCAGCACTAACCTGTCGTTCCCGGTATCCTTTCCCGAGATGAGAAAATCCGCAGTGTACAGAGCTAAGAAAATGAATGCCGGGGATTCCATGATGACCCAGGCTATCCTGTTGTTGATTTTCGGACCCCAGTTGGACGTGGACAGATATCCGTAGCCTGCCTTGAAGAAAAACAGGACTATGAAAACTATCACAGCCAGTGCGAACATCGCTGTCATTAATATATAATAGGTCTGCATGGTATTTCAAAAATTTGAAATTCGGCCCCAAAGTTAAGAAAATTTGATTATTTTTGCACCCCTGTAACGTAAAAACAGATTTTTTATGAATCCTAAGTATGTCTTCGTTTCAGGAGGAGTAGCATCGTCTCTCGGAAAAGGTATCATTTCTGCTTCATTGGCCAAACTTCTTCAGGCCAGAGGACTTCGGGTGACCATACAGAAATTCGACCCGTACATAAACGTCGATCCGGGAACGCTGAATCCTTATGAGCACGGCGAGTGCTATGTCACTGACGACGGGGCTGAAACAGACCTCGATCTGGGACATTACGAAAGATTCCTCGGAGTGCACACTTCCAAAGCGAACAACGTCACTACCGGAAAAATCTACAATACCGTGATAAACAAGGAGCGCGAGGGCGCATATTTGGGAAAGACCGTGCAGATTGTCCCTCACATCACGGATGAAATCAAAAGACGCATGCTCCTGCTGGGCAAATCCGGCAAATACGATATCATCATCACGGAAATCGGCGGCACTGTGGGAGACATGGAATCCCAGCCGTTCGTGGAAGCCGTACGCCAGCTTCAGTGGGAACTTCCGGAGGAAGACTGCGTCACCATACACCTGACCCTGGTGCCGTATCTCAGCGCTGCCAAGGAACTCAAGACCAAGCCGACCCAGCACTCTGTCCAGCAGCTGCAGCAGAGCGGGGTCCAGCCGGATATCATAGTTTGCCGTACAGAGCATGAACTGACTCCGGAGCTCAGAAAAAAGATAGCGTTGTTCTGCAACGTAAAACCGGGATATGTCATCGAATCCATCGATGCCCCGTCGATATATTCGGTGCCTCTGAACATGCAGGCGGAAAAGTTGGACAAACTGGTACTCGACCATTTCGGACTGACGGATCTGCCGGAGCCAGACCTTGCAAAGTGGAAACAGTTCCTCGACAAGCTCTTCCATCCCAAGTCCGAGGTGAACATAGCGCTGGTCGGGAAATACGTGGAATTGCAGGATGCATACAAGTCGATACTCGAGTCGTTCGTACACGCCGGAGCGGCGAATGAATGCAAGGTCAACGTCCACAGCATCCACAGCGAATTCCTCGATCCGTCAAACATAGACGGGAAACTTTCTTCGATGGACGGTATCTTGGTGGCTCCGGGCTTCGGTGAAAGGGGGCTTGAAGGAAAGATTCTCGCCATTAAGTATGCCCGTGAGAACGGAGTGCCGTTTTTCGGCATCTGTCTGGGTATGCAGATGTGCGTGGTGGAATTCGTCCGCGACGTGGTAGGCCTGAAAGACGCCGTATCCACCGAAGTCAATCCTGCGACCAAATATCCTGTCATCGACCTGATGGAGGACCAGAAGAGTACGACCATAAAGGGCGGAACGATGAGGCTCGGCGCATACGACTGCAAGTTGGACAAGGACTCCTTGGCATATAAAATATACGGTACGGATTCCATATCGGAGAGACACCGCCACAGATACGAGTTCAACAACGACTATCTCGAGATGATAGAATCGGCAGGCATGAAAGCCACGGGACGGAATCCCGAGACCGGGCTTGTCGAAATCGTCGAGATCCCTTCTCATCCGTTCTTCATCGGAGTACAGTTCCATCCTGAACTCAAGAGCACGCCGGAACATCCGCAGCCGATATTCGTGGCATTCGTCAAGGCTGCGATGAACTTCCGCGATGCTCACAAAAAGGCGGAGAAAGATGCCTCCGCACGGAAATGAGGAGAATACTGACTATATTCGCCGTCATGGCGGCCGTATCGTTTTCCTGTCTTGAAATTTCTGCACAGGTGAAGCAGTACAGGGTCAGGGTGCTCGGGCAATACCCTCATGATGTCTCCTCATATACCCAGGGGCTGTTTTTCAAGGACGGTCAGCTGTACGAGAGCACGGGGCAGTACGGCAGTTCCACATTCAGAAAAGTGGATATGGAAACCGGCAAGCCTCTCAGAAAGTTGGATTTCAGCAAAAAGTATTTTGTGGAAGGCTCGACGGTTCTCGGAAATGACCTTTATATACTGACCTGGACGGAGCGGGTGGCCTTTATATACGATTTCAGCACGCTTTCATACAAGTCTACCGTATCGTATCCGCGCCAGGGCTGGGGGCTGACTACCGACGGGAAGTCATTGATAGCGAGTGACGGCTCGTCGAAACTCTACTTCATGACCCCTGAATTCAGGGTGACCGGAACGGTCAATGTCAGACTGCACGGGAAGCCGCTGAAGTACCTGAATGAATTGGAGTGGATAGACGGGAAAATATGGGCCAACGTCTATACTACCAACATGATAGCGATAATCAATCCGGTAAATGGAAACGTGGAGGCGGTGGTGGACTGCACCGGATTGCTGCCGGATGATGCAAGAACTTCCGATACCGATGTTCTCAACGGCATAGCGTATGACGATATGACCGGGAAGATATATCTGACAGGCAAAAACTGGCCTCTTCTTTTCGAGGTCGCATTGGAGGAAAAGTAGTTATTTGATATACAATTAACCATTGCGGGGGTGCCGTCGGGACCGTGTCCCGAGGCTGAGATATACCCATTGAACCTGAAGTAGATAATCCTACCGCAGGGAAGCAGACTTATCTCAATATAGTGTGTCCGGAAGGAATGGAAAACCGGCCGTCCGGCACACCATTGCCCCTTGCATAATAAATTCAGTTTTATGCGAGGTTTTTTATTTTATGCAGTGCTCGGAGCACTGCTCCCGTTTTCCGCAGCAGCTGCGGAAAACGAAGCAGCCGGAGATCCGGCTGAAAAAGTCGAAAAACTCGACAGTGCGGTCGTTTCGGTGTCGCGTGCGGGAGACAGGACACCCGTGACCTTTACCATGGTCGGCAAAAATGAACTCAGGCAGGCCAATCCTATATTTTCCCTCCCGATGACACTCAATCTCCAGCCGTCCGTGGTCGCAGTCAATGAGGGCGGAACCGGACTCGGCTATTCCAAAATGTTCATAAGGGGCAGCAAAGGCTCTCAAATCAATGTCACTCTCAACGGCATTACCCTGAACGATGCCGAATCCCAGGAAGTATTCTGGGTCAACATCCCGTCATTGACGAATATCCTGAGTTCCGTCCAGCTTCAGAGAGGCCTCGGTACGTCTGCCAACGGTCCCGGAGCTTTCGGCGCAAGCGTAAACATGAGCACTGCTTCCGTGGGAGCCGAGCCGTATGTATCGGCGGAGATTGCCGCAGGCTCGTACAACACGTTCATGAGTACTGTGGCTGCCGGTACCGGACTTACAGGGTCAGGCATTTATTTCGATTTCGCCTATTCGAGGAATCTTACCGACGGCTATATCAGAAACGCCAAGGCGAAAGTACAGTCGGCTTTAGCTGTCCTCGGCTGGATGAAAGGCAGCAACTCATTGAAGCTGACTTACCTGATGGGCGATCAGCATACCGGAATAACATGGAACGGTATCGATCTCGATACCTACAATACCGACCGGAGGTACAACAGTGCCGGCGAGTATTATGACGATTTCGGAAATGTCCGTTATTATGACAACGAGACCGACAACTATACCCAGCATCATTTCCAGCTGAACTACACGCATCAGTTCCCGAAAAATATCGTCTGGAGCACGACCCTGAACTATACGAAAGGAAACGGGTACTATGAAAACTACTACATGGACCAGGCTTTCGACGACTATAATTTTTCAGGTGCGGACAACCCTGTCATCCGGACGGTGACGGACCCGTTCACTGGACAGCAGATGCAGCATAGCTTCATCTCGGGAGACATGATAGTGCAGGAGGAGATGGCCAACCACTATTTCGTGTTGAATTCCGACGTGCGGTACGCATCCGACAGACTGAGTCTCACGGCAGGCGTCAATCTTTCACGCTACGATGGCGGTCATATAGGAAATGTCCTCTGGAGCGAAGTACACGGCGATGACTATGATTATGCCGCATACAACGATGCGCACACATGGTATTACAACGAGAGTCTCAAACAGGAGATGAACGTATTCGCGAGGGCCGAATATACTCCGTACGGATGGCTGACTGCCTATGTGGATCTGCAGTACAGAGGGATATCCTTGAAAATGAACGGCCCGGACGATGATGCCGGAATGCTCGACTACAAGACTTCATGGAATTTCTTCAATCCTCGCGCAGGACTGACCTTTCACTGGACCGACAGGCACAAGGCATACGTTTCGGCTGCACTCGGAAACCGCGAGCCGGGCAGGAGCGATATCAAGGAGAACATAAAGAGTATCAATGTGGGAAGTGCGGAAGGTTTCAGCATCCGTCCTGAAAAAATGGTCGATGTCGAGATAGGCTACAGCTATGTTGCGCCAAAAGTGACGGCTTCCGCCAATCTGTATTTCATGGAGTATTTCGACATGCTTCTCGAGACGGGCAGACTGACGGATGTGGGATACGCCATCAAGGAAAACGTAGACAGGGCTTACCGTCGCGGCATCGAACTCGCAGTGGCATGGCAGGCGGCCCCGTGGCTCAGGGCTGACGCGAATACGACATTGAGCGTCAACAAGGTGCGTGATTACCGGATGTTCGGCTCGGATGGAGAGGCCATCGACTACGGCAAGGTCACCATGCTGATGTCACCGTCGGTGATAGGTTTTGTCCAATTTGCTTTCACTCCGTTGCGCAATATCGCAAACAATTCATTGAAAACTACAACATTGTCCATAAACGGAAAATATGTGGGAAAACAGTATGCCGACAATACGCAGAACGAGGCGCTTTCTCTTCCAGGGTATTTCGTCTCCAACCTGTCCCTTACGCATGAATTCGATGTCCGCGGTGGAAAACTCGGTGTGGGAGGTTTCATAAACAATCTTTTCAACAATCTGTATTACGCAGATGCATCTGTCTGGGGGACCGACATGTATGTCTATCCTCAGGCACCTTTGAATTTCATGCTTCGGCTGACTTATGATTTCTGAGTAATGGTGGAGACACCGCTGTAAAAAAGCCTGCATCACTGCAGGCTTTTTTGGGTTAGTTAATAGTGTAATTTTCTTTGCCTGAATACAGGCTGCATTCTGTGGTTAGTATTTATACAGCTTAAAAATTTAAAGGCCGGAGCCTTGTGTTGTTTAAAGATTATAATGAAAACTCATTATTATCCTTACGAACATTACACAAATGTAAGGATAATTTTCAGTTTTGCAAATAATTTTCAAAAAATTAGCAAAATTATTCTAAAAGTTTCGGCCGCAGCATGCGCGTACGGGCTATGGCCTGTTCGTCCTGCCATTCACGGATGAGTTTCGGGTTTCCGCTGAGAAGGACGTCGGGTACTTTCCATCCGTTGAATTCCGCCGGACGGGTATAGATGGGCGCTGACAGGAGCCCGTCCTGATAGCAGTCGCTCAAGGCGGAGGTCTCGTCGGTAATCGCTCCCGGCAAAAGTCTCACGACGGCGTCCGTGATGATGGCTGCCGGAATCTCTCCTCCGCTGAGAACATAGTCCCCGACAGTTATTTCGCGGGTTATCAGGTGCTCCCTGATCCGGTGGTCGATGCCTTTGTAGTGTCCGCAGAGTATGATGATATTGCCTTTCAGCGACAGTTCGTTCGCCATGTTCTGATCGAATTGTTCGCCGTCAGGCGACATGTAGATTATTTCGTCGTATTCCCTTTCGCTTTTCAGTTCTTCTATCATCCTGTAGACCGGCTCGACCATCAGCACCATTCCCGGATCTCCCCCGTAGCTGTAATCGTCTACCTGGAGACGCGGCCCTTTTCCGTATTTCCTGAGATTGTGCACATGGATATCCACTATTCCCTTTTTTACGGCTCTGCCTACTATCGAGTGTCCGAGCGGGCTTTCGAGCAGTTCCGGAACGACTGTAATTATATCTATTCTCATAAATTCACCGTTTTTCATGACCGTGCAAAATTACTAAATAGAAAGGCAAAATTTAAGAAGCCGTGTTGAAAAATTTCATTATAAGAATTTTTAAAAAATTCAAAACAACTTCTAAACAGCTTCTAAATAAAATTTGATATATTTGCAGTTTGAAAATTTAACTCCATTTGATACTATGAGTGAAGAAATGATTCCGGAAATAACGGATGTTGCGGTAGAAGCGGCTGAAACCGAAGAAAATACACAGATTAACTATTCAGAAAAAAGTCTGGCTGAACTTGCGGATCTGTTCATGGAACTGGCCAGGAATCCTGAAAGGATGAAGATGAACAAGGAAGCAGAAGCCATAAAGTCTGCTTTCTATAAGAATTTGTCCAAGGAAAAGGCTGCCGCAGGGTATGCGGATGCCGGGAGTGCGAATGTTCCGGATGATGCTCAGATATCCGATGAGGCTGCAGATGCTGCGGCAGAGGCCGCTGTTCCGGAGATTCCGGAGACGGCCGGGGACAACGTGTCCGAGAATCCTTTTGCAGAGATCGAACGCGGATTCAAGGCCTTGTACAATGCTTACCGCAGGGAAAGGGCCGAGTATAACCGGCAGCAGGAGAAGGAGCGGGAGCACAATCTCGAGCTGAAACAGGCGGTGATCGAGGATTTGAAGGCTCTTATCGAAAAGCAGGAAGACGTGAACCGCACTTTTCCTGAATTCAGGGAGATACAGAACAGATGGAGGGCTGTCGGACCTGTTCCCATGCAGAGTTTCAGGAATCTGAACGACACATATCAGCTGTACGTGGAGCAGTTCTACGATATGGTCAAGATAAACAGGGAGCTTCGCGATCTGGATTTCAAGAAGAATCTCGAAGTAAAGACCGCATTTTGCGAGCAGGCTGAGAAGCTGGCTGAAAGCCCGAGCATAGTGGAAGCATTCAGGGAACTGCAGAAACTCCATGAGCAGTGGAAAGAATACGGCCCTGTCGCCAAGGAATTCAGAGAATCCATCTGGGACCGCTTCAAGGCGGCTACCGCCGTGATAAATAAAAAGTATCAGGCATATTTCGAGGGTCTGAAAGAACAGCATGCGGAAAACCTCGTGGCCAAGACCGGACTTTGCGAAAAAGTTGAGGAAATAGCATCGCGCGAGAACATTTCGGCACCGGAGTGGAATACCCTGTCCAAGGAAATCGAGGATATCCAGAAGCAGTGGAGGACCATAGGATTCGCATCCAAAAAGGACAATCAGAAAATTTACGACCGTTTCCGTGCCGCCTGCGACAAGTTCTTCGAGAGAAAACGCGAATTTTATGCAGGATACAAAGAGAATATAAATGCCAATCTCGAAAAGAAAATAGCTCTTTGCGAAGCAGCGGAGGCCTTGAAAAACAGTACCGAGTGGAAGAAAACGACAAACCAGCTCATCAATCTGCAGAAGCAGTGGAAGGAGATCGGTGCCGTTCCGCGCAAGAAATCGGAGCAGTTGTGGAAACGATTCCGTGCCGCCTGCGATGAATTTTTCAACGAGAGAGACAAGAATGTCAAGCCAGAAAACGATTTTTATGGAAACCTTAAGGCGAAGCAGCGCCTTATAGCGGAAATCGAGGCATACGAACTTTCCGCCGATACGGACGAGAATGCCGAGGCCATGGAAGATTTCATGCAGAGGTGGCAGGAAATAGGTTTCGTGCCGTTCAAGGAAAAGGATGAAATCGCCAGGAAATACAAGGATGCCTTGCAGGCAAAATTCGGCGAATCGGCATCCAAGGCTCGGAAAAGCAGATATGCCAAGGCTCCGAGGAGCGAAAAGGAGCGTCTTGTGCAGAAATATCTCAAGAAGGAGCAGGATATCACTACATACGAGAACAATATCGGATTTTTCGCAATGTCAAAAAATTCCGAGCCTCTGATCAAACAGATGCAGGAAAGAATCGAACAGGCGAAAAAGGAACTTAAAGAGTTGGAGGAGCAGATCAGGGCCGTGGACAGCGATGCCGCTGACGCTGAATAAGGAGACGAACGAAAATTATGGATAAAAATTCTATTGTAGGCTTCGTACTGATAGGGGTAATATTTTTCGGCTTTACCTGGTACCAGTCGAACCAGTATAAAAAACAGAGGGAATATCAGGCGCAGATAGATTCTGCGGCCCGAGTGGAACGGATGATCGAGATAGCCCGTGATTCCGTCGTTTCTGCGGATACGGGCATGGATGCCGCGGGCAATGTTTCCGGGCACGGGCGGAAATATATTGATTCACTGCTGAACAGCAGGTATACTGCAGAGCAGGAATTCGTCTCCCTGTCCAACGAAAAATTAGATCTTGTCTTCACCACCAAGGGCGCGCAGCCGTATACGGCTAAACTGAACGACTACAGGATGTACGACAGTACAGACTTGTATCTTATCAAACCGGGCTACAGCGACTATAACTTAGCTTTGTTCGCAGGCGAGAATATCAACACGAGGGATATGGTTTTCGAGGTCGCGGAGACTACCGATACGTCCATAGTGATGCGCCTGCCATTCAAAAACGGAGGATATCTCGAGCAGAAATACATACTTCCGGCTGACAGCTACATGGTCAGGAACGAACTGTCCTTTGTCGGAATGGAGGAGCTCATCCCGAGGAAGATAAACAGCTTCGATATCGACTGGAATGTCATAATTCCGAGGTTGGAGAAAGGGTATTCAAACGAAAAACAGTATTCCAAACTGAATTATTATTTTTCCGGAGAGAAGAAACCGGAGCAGATAGGCCGCGGGGGCCGCAACGGCAGCGAAAGCATCGTTTCACGGGTAAAATGGTTCGCTTACCAGCAGCAGTTCTTTTCTGCCATCATGACTGCGGGAGACGAGTTTTCATCTGCGGATTTCAGCATCCGCTTCTATGATGAAAATGATCCCGACAGAAATCTGATGATGTGTACTGCCCGGCTTCAGTCCGAACTGAAACACGGTCCTGAAACGGTCACCGTCCCGTATGAATTCTATTTCGGACCGAATCATTACAGGACTCTCAGGGACTATGACCAGCATTACGAGAAAATCATTCCTCTCGGAGGAAATGTCATAGGTCTGATAAGCCGTTACGTCATCATCCCTACATTCAATTTCCTCGGGAGATTCATCGACAGTTACGGTCTTATCATTCTGATAATGACTATCCTGATAAAACTCGTCATATCCCCGTTGACGTTGAAGTCGTACAAGTCGTCGGCGAAGATGAATGTCATCAAGCCGGAGATAGACAAGCTGAACGAAAAATATCCTAAGCCGGAAGATGCCATGAAAAAGCAGCAGGCCATGATGGCTCTGTATCAGAGGGCGGGAATAAGTCCGATGGGCGGCTGTCTCCCGATGCTTCTCCAGCTTCCGATACTGTATGCGATGTTCCGCTTTTTCCCGGCTTCCATCGAGCTGCGTCAGCAGCATTTCCTGTGGGCGGACGACCTGAGCGCATACGATTCGATTCTTGATCTTCCGTTCAGAATCCCGCTTTACGGCGACCATGTGTCATTGTTCGCACTCCTTATGGCGATATCGATGTTCCTGTATTCGAAGATGACTTCGAGCCAGATGTCGAATGATCCGAACATGGCCGGGATGAAATTCATGAGCGTATGGCTTATGCCTGTCATGATGCTTTTCATCTGCAACAACCTTTCCAGCGGCTTGAGTTACTACTATCTTCTTTCGAATCTGATCACCATGTTCCAGACATGGTTCGTGAGGAGATTCCTGATAGACGAGAAGAAAATCCATGCCCAGCTGGCTGCTTCCGCAGGAAAACCGCTGCCTAAGTCCAAGTGGCAGCAAAGGCTCGAGGAAGCTCAGAAGATGCAGCAGCAGGCTTTGAAAGAGCAGCAGAAACGCAGACGGTAGCGGACATTATGAGCGAAATTGCAAAAGCGATATACAGACTGAAAGAGGAACTGCCATCAAATGTCAAATTGGTGGCAGTTTCCAAATTTCATCCTGCCGAAGCCGTGCTCGAGGCATATCGGGCAGGGCAGCGTGTTTTCGGTGAAAGCCGCCCGCAGGAGCTCCATGCCAAGGTCGAAGTTCTGCCTGACGACATCTCTTGGCATTTCATAGGACATTTGCAGACCAACAAGCTGAAACTTGTCCTCCCATACGTCTCTTTGGTGGAGTCTGTGGACAGCCTGCATCTTGTGGAGGCGATAGACAGATGGGGGAGGGATAACGGGAAGACTACAGACATCCTGCTTGAGATTCACATCGCATCGGAGGATACCAAGCAAGGCTTTTCCCGCGATGAAGCATTGGCTGTCCTTGCCGACGCCGGAAAATATCCGAACATCCGCATTCTCGGTCTGATGGGTATGGCGACATTGACCGATGATGAATCGGTCATCAGACACGATTTTTCTTCTTTGGTGTCATTGCGCGATGAAATCGCGGCTAACATCGGGAAATTTCCGTCATTGCCGGAGAATTTCGGCATCCTGTCTTTCGGAATGACGCACGACTACAGGATAGCCGTCGAAATGGGTGCGGACATGGTGCGGATAGGCACTCTTATTTTCGGCGAGCGCGTTTATTGAACGGCCATTCGCAATATACAGATCGTTAAACAACATCGGAACTCGATAATGGATACTGAAAACCTGAAAATAGAGGAGGACATAAGAAGCAATATCAAATATCTGGAATTGCTGTCCCTGAATTTTCCGACCATAGCGGCGGCAAGTACGGAAATCATAAATCTTGAAGCGATTCTGAATCTGCCTAAGGGTACAGAGCATTTCCTGGCGGATCTGCATGGAGAGAACGAGGCTTTCGAGCATGTTCTGAGAAACGCTTCCGGAGCCGTGAAGAGGAAAGTAAACGAGATTTTCGGGAATTCCCTTTACGAAGACGAGAAAAAGGAGCTGTGTACACTGATATATTATCCGGAGCAGAAACTCCAGCTTATCAAGGAGTCGGTAAAGGATATAAATTCATGGTACAGCGTGACTTTGAACAGATTGGTGAAGGTATGCCAGAACGTATCTTCCAAATACACGCGCTCGAAAGTCCGGAAGGCCTTGCCTCAGGAGTTTTCATATATCATACAGGAGCTTCTTCACGAGAGCAGTGCAGACCCGAACAAGCAGGCTTATATCAATGTGATTATCAGCACCATCATAGATATCTACAGGGCCGATGATTTCATTATTGCCATGTGCAACCTGATACAGCGTCTCACCATAGACACCCTGCATATCCTCGGCGACATTTTCGACAGGGGGCCGGGACCCCATATCATTCTCGATACCCTGTGCAACTATCATCATTTCGACATACAGTGGGGCAACCATGACATCCTTTGGATGGGAGCGGCTTCCGGCAACGATGCCTGCATAGCGAATGTCATCAGGCTTGCCATGCGATATGCCAACCATTCGGTTTTGGAGGACGGGTACGGAATAAATCTGCTGCCGCTGGCTACGTTTGCCATGGAAGCATATGCGGACGATCCTTGTACGTCTTTCGGTCCGAGGATAGAGGACGAGGCTCAGAAAATCGATGAAAAGACCATGAGGCTTCTTGCGCAGATGCACAAGGCTATCAGTGTGATACAATTCAAGCTGGAAGCCGGGATTATCATGCGCCGGCCCGAATTCGAGATGGATGACAGGCTCTTGCTCGAGCATATCGATACCGGACGCAAGGTTTTCGTCCTCAATGGCAGGGAATACGAGATGAAAGACTGCTTTTTCCCGACGCTCGACCCGGCGGACCCGTACAGGCTTACTCCGGAAGAGCGTGAAGTGGTGGATAAGCTGCATAATTCCTTTATCAGAAGCGAAAAGCTCCGCAAGCATATCAAATGCATTTTCCGTTACGGATGCATGTACAACATCTGCAATTCAAATCTTCTTTTCCATGCTTCCATGCCGCTGAATGATGACGGCTCGCTGAAAGAGGTGGAAATCCTCGGCAAGAAATACAAGGGACGCGAGCTGCTGAGCCGGGTAGGGCAGTTGATTCGTATAGCATATTTTTCCGATGCTTCCGATCCTGAGAAGAGTTTTGCCGTAGATTATGTCTGGTATCTGTGGTGCGGAAAGAATTCCCCGGCTTTCGACAAGAGCAAAATGGCTACTTTCGAGAGATATTTTTTAGCAGACAAAGAACTGCACAAGGAGGAAAAGGGTGCTTACTATACGTTGCGCAATGACGAAGCTGTCTGCGACAGGATTCTCGACGAGTTCGGCGTGACAGGCGAGCACCGCCATATCATAAACGGCCATGTGCCGGTGAAGGCGGCCAAGGGAGAGAAGCCTGTCCGGGCCAACGGCAAACTGATGGTGATAGACGGCGGATTTTCCAAGGCTTACCATCCCGAGACCGGTATCGCCGGATATACCTTGGTATATCATTCCCGCGGATTCCAGCTTGTTCAGCATGAGCCTTTTTCATCGACACAGAAAGCCATAGAAGAAGGTCAGGATATCAAATCCACTACCCAGCTTGTTGAACTCAGCAGCCAGCGGATGATGGTCAAGGATACCGACAAAGGGCGCGAGCTTATGGTGCAGATAGAGGATTTGAAGAGGTTGTTGATGGCGTATCGGCTCGGCTTTATTAAGGAGCGCTCATAACGGGCGGTTTGTGATAACGGGCGGATTGCGGCGTTGCCGGCGGGACTCCGGCTCGGTCATTTACGGAAGTAAACTCCCGTCGCCGTCGCCCTTGCGGCCTTGCACTCCACCCGTTCTGACAAACCGCCAGGTGTCGATTGCACCACGGGCGGATTGCGGCGTTGCCGGCGGGACTCCGGCTCGGTCATTTACGGGGTGTCATCCCGAGCGAAGTCGAGGGATCCGACAGATAATCTATCATTGCGGCAGCGACGGCTTTGGAAGCGCCGCTATTGCCGAGGGCACCTCTGATTTCCCGATAACCCTCAAGCATCTTTTCCCGGTATCCGGCATCCTCGAGCAGCGCCCTGACCTCGGCAAGCAGCTTGTCTGCCGAGCAGTCATCCTGAATCATCTCCCTGAAAACGAGCCGGTCCACGATGAGATTTCCGAGGCTGATATATTTTATTTTAACTATATGCTTGGCTATCAGATATGTCAGTCTGCTGCTGATGTAGCCGACAACCTGCGGGGTTCCGAGCAGTACGGTTTCCAACGAAGCAGTGCCCGAGTTCACAATCGCGGCCTCTGCATGCCTTATGACGGATTGGGTTTCGCCGAAAATGATTTTGATGTCCTTTCGGACAATGTCGTCGCATCTGTCGAGGAAAGGGGAGTAGTCCCCCATGTTTCTGGCCGGGGCGCCGGCAATGACGAACTGCCAGTCACAATATTGCGGCATGGCTTTCAGTTTGGCGGCGAATTCCGTCAGGACGGGCATCATGGTATTGATTTCGCCCTTTCTCGAACCGGCAAGCAGGGCAATGTATGGTCTGTCGTCCAATGAGTTGCGTTTAAGAAAATCTGTCCGGCTCTCATTCATGGCTTTCGAGTCCGCAATGGAATCGACCAGGGGATTTCCGAGATATGTGGCATCGATGCCTTTTGATTCGAAATATGGAATTTCGAAAGGAAAGACGATGAAAAGCCTGTCTACGTATTTTTTCAGCTTCCGGATGCGCCCTTCGCGCGATGCCCAGACTTTGGGGGCGATGTAATACAGGGTGCGGAAGCCTTTTTTGTGGGCGAATTCGGCGATCTTGAAATTGAATCCGGGGTAGTCTATGAGGATGATGGCGTCGGGATTCCAGTTCAGGATGTCCGCTTTGCAGCGGCGGACGTTTCCGAGGAGTTTCCCGGCTTTTTTGAAGACTTCCCAGAAGCCCATGACGGCGCCGTCCTTGTAATGGCAGACAAGTCCGCCATTACAAGGACGGGGACGTCCGTTTACCCCCCTGCACCCCCGGTGGGGGATCTCGCTTCCTCCGGTCGCGGTCCCTTCGGGACTTTCCGCCTGCGCACCGACAAGTCCGCCATTACAAGGACTGGGACGTCCGTTGTTGGCGGTGTAGACTGCGTTCATGAGGTCGCCGCCCCAGAAGCGGATTTCGGCTTCCGGATCCTCGGCATACAGGCCCTTCATCAGATTCGATCCATGGAGGTCGCCGGAGGCTTCTCCGGCAATGATATAGTATTTCATGATTCTCCTTTTGTCTTGTTCAATTTATTTTGCAGCTATTTGGCAGATCTCTCGACTGCGTTCGGGGTGACATTGCCCGGCTGTGCCCGGGATGCATAGAGGCTATGCATTGTCCGGATTATGGAATTCCACGTCCATATTCAATCTCCTGAGCCTTTCCAATTCCCTGAAGTCCGTACAGTTGATGTTGTGCGGTACGATGGTGATGTACCCCTCATGATTGAATCTGTGATCCGCATCGCGGGGATTCCTCGGGTCATCGATGAATTCACCTGTCATAAGATACAGCTTCTCACCGGGCTCTGCCTTTGCCATTGCGGTTTCCGCATCATGGCGTGAAATCCCGTACCTTTCGAGAAGATCAGGATCCCAGGTTTCGAATTCTTTAATCCATCTGCCGAGGCCCTGGGACGCTGTCCTTATGCCTTTTACGGGACCTCGCTCTTTTCCCGGGAAATTGATGTTGTAGTAAATCCCGTATCCGTGCGGGAGACCGGACATGATTTTGGAAAACAGGTCCGGAAAATATTTTTCTACGGCGGAAAAATTCGCATCCGGATCCCAGGTGTCGAGAGATACCCCGATTCCCGGCACATCGTTTACGGCGGCTTCCGACACCGCGCCCAATGTGCCTGAATAGCAGGCTGCGGTAGCGGCGTTGGATCCGTGATTGATACCGGATATGACTACATCAGGCTTCCTGTCGGCAAAAATATTGCTGAGGCCGAATTTCACGCAGCTGGCAGGTGTGGCATCCAAATAAGACCATGTGACACCTTTGCTTCTGCCGATTTCCTTATAAGCCAAAGCCTTGCCGTTCATTGATACAGCCATGCCCATGCCGGACTGATGGTGTTTGGGCGCTACGACGGTCACATTGCCGAAGGCACTCATTATTTCTGCAAGCACTCCGATTCCCTTGGCCCTGTATCCGTCGTCGTTGGTCAGTAATATTTCCATTCTTATGTTTTCTGTTTTTAATTCGTGCCAAAGATATTGAAAAAAATCGAACAGCTTCCATGCAGGTCCCGCGGCATGATGAAATTTTTATTAAATCTCTATGAATCTTCATAATTTTTCTTAATTTTGCAAAGATTTTCAGAAAAGGAAAGTGTTACTTTAAAACAATAAAGAAATGATTAAATTAGGTATTAACGGATTTGGTCGTATCGGCCGTATGGTATTCCGCGCAGCTGTCGAGAATTTCTCGAACGACATTCAGGTAGTAGGTATCAATGACCTGCTCGATGCTGATTATCT
>CALUSD010000037.1 GCA_944323295.1 uncultured Bacteroidales bacterium
ATTTGGTGTCTTCCGGCGATGAAATATATCCTATGCTGTCGCCGGACAGAAAGCATCTGTATTTTGCGTCTTCCGGTCTGTACGGAATGGGAGGTTTCGACCTCTATGTCTCGACGTGGAACGAGGATCAGCAGGAGTGGGGGCCTCCGTCCAATATGGGTATGCCGTATTCTTCTCCTTACAATGATTTTCTGTTCATCAATACCCCGGACGGGAAATATTCCATTTTCGCTTCTGACAGGGACTGTCCGAATGACAGCGTGGACGTGTATGTTCTCGAGTATGTGACCATGCCTGTAAGGAAGAGTGTGGGTGATGTGTCCCGGCTGCGGAAAATCATGGCTCTCGACCCGGAGGATGATCTGACCCGGTTGGATACCGGTGCCGCGGTGTCAAAAATGGTTCCGGAAGATGAAGGTACGCGGGCTTATACGGACAAAGTGGCCGAGGTGCGTGCTCTCAAGGATTCGATTTATTTCCGCAATGTCAGGCTGGACAATAAGCGGGCCGCTTTTGCGGAAAGTACAGATCCGTCTTTCCGGGACTACATGTCGAACGAAATACTCAAGGACGAAGCTGTGATACCCGTACTCCAGGATTCGCTCGACAGGGCGTCCAAGGAGTTGCAGCGGATAGAGATGGAATTTCTGTTCAAGGGCATCGTTCTCGACCCTGATAAATTAGAGACTGAGGCGGACAGGGAGTTAGAGGGCGAGACTTCGAACTATGTATTTACCAAGATGAGCCTCGGAGCGCCGTTGGATATCGTAGTGGAGGAGCCTGAGGTCAAGTTCGACTATACGTTCATGATTCTTCCGGAGGGACGTTTTGCCGAGGACAATACATTGCCGGACGGCATAGTCTATCAGATACAGATTTTCAGCCTTTCTTCGAGAGCCGGTGTGAAGAGCCTGAAGGGTCTTAGTCCGGTTTTCGAGGAAATCTCGCCTGCCGGCAGATACATTTACCGTGTGGGTGTATTCCGGACATACAATGATGTGCTGTCGAATTTGAACAAAGTCAAGAAGCTGGGATTCAGGACGGCTTATGTGACGGCCTTTCTCGACGGAGAGCCGGTATCTGTATCCAAAGCGCGTACTTTAGAGAAAAAGACGAAGACGGTGTCGCTGTATCAGATCAATATCGTTCCTTATGACGGGATTTTGCCGGAACTCGCTGTATCGGCTGTAGAGCAGATTTGCGGAAAAAAAGATATCGCAAGAACTGAAAAAGACGGGAAAATAACGTATATTGTAGGGACTTTCGACGACAGAAGCACCGTCGAGAAGGTGATGGTGGCTGTCCGGGCGACGGGAGTGGCTGATGTGACGTATGTGAAGATCGGAACTAAGGAAATAACCCAATGACATTTTTTATATGGCATTCATTATTATTCTGATGGTAGTGGGCATCCTGCTCATTCTTGCCGAAATACTGCTTATTCCGGGAGTCGGGATTGCGGGGATTCTTGGAGTCGCATCCCTCGGAGGCTCCTGTTTTTATGCATTCAACGAATTCGGCTCTTCCGCCGGCACTATCGTCACGGTATTCAATGTCGTGCTGATAGTGGTGCTGACGATATATGTCCTGAGGGCGAAGACCTGGAAGAAACTGGCGTTGCACACGAATATAGATTCCAAAGCGAACATGTTCGATGAAAATGCGCTGCAGGTAGGGGACTGCGGCAAGACCATGACCCGTCTGGCGCCGATGGGAACGGCCATGATAGGAAACGTGCGTTACGAGGTGACTTCGCTCGAGGGCATAATAGATCCGGGAACGGATGTGGAAGTGGTCCTGATGGAGGACAACAAAATATATGTGAAGCCCCTGCAGGATGATTTTTAAGAATAAAGTAATATTAATCCGTCTGACAGACGCTAAAGATTTTCATTTATGACAATGATTGTAGTATGGGTGATCATAGGTATCGTCGCCCTGATGATTTTTCTCTGGTTTTTCCCTGTCACGCTGTGGTTCCAGGCACTGATTTCCGGAGTACGTATTTCGCTGATCCAGCTTGTGCTGATGCGCTGGCGAAAAGTTCCTCCCGGAACGATAGTGATGGCTATGGTGACCGGCACCAAAGCCGGGCTGAAGCTCGATGCCAATGAGCTGGAGGCGCATTATTTGGCCAAAGGAAATGTTCCGAGCGTAGTCAATGCCCTGATTTCCGCCGACAAGGCCAATATCGCTCTCGATTTCAAAATGGCAGCAGCCATAGACCTGGCAGGCAGAGACGTGTTCGAAGCAGTGCAGATGTCCGTCAATCCCAAGGTTATCAATACTCCGCCTGTCACGGCCGTGGCAAAGGACGGAATCCAGCTGATAGCGAAGGCGCGCGTGACTGTCCGTGCCAACATCAAGCAGCTGGTAGGAGGTGCCGGAGAGGAAACGGTCCTGGCGCGTGTGGGAGAGGGCATAGTTTCGAGTATCGGAGCTACGGAAAGCCACAAACTTGTTTTAGAGCATCCGGATTCCATCTCGAAAGTGGTGCTGAGCAAGGGCCTCGATGCCGGAACGGCGTTCGAGATTCTGTCCATCGATATTGCGGATATCGATATCGGCAAAAATATCGGAGCCGTGCTGCAGATGGATCAGGCCGAGGCGGACAAGAACATCGCCCAGGCGCGTGCAGAGGAGCGTCGGGCTATGGCCGTGGCGTTGGAGCAGGAGATGAAGGCCAAGGCGCAGGAGGCCCGGGCAAAGGTAATAGAGGCCGAGACACAGATTCCATTGGCCATGGCGGAGGCATTCCGCACCGGCAATCTCGGCATTATGGACTATTACAGGATAAAGAATATCCAGGCCGATACCGATATGCGTGAAAATATTGCAAAACAATAATTTTGTTGTATCTTTGCAGTCCTGTACGTTTCAGCAGCCGATTGCCGGCTTTCGACAGGACTCATGGTGAGATGGGTGAGTGGCTGAAACCAGCAGTTTGCTAAACTGCCGTACGGATTTACCCGTACCGGGGGTTCGAATCCCCCTCTCACCGCATCGAAAGGACCAGGCCGGAAGATTCGAGTTTACTCAAAATCTTCCGGCCTGGTCCTTTCGATGCAAAGCCCGCCGCAGGCGGGCGGGGATATCGGAGCGCAGCGACGAAATCCCGGTGAGAAATCTCCGGCAGGATTTATTTATTTCTGTCGGGGATTCGCTCGTATTTTTTGACAGTTATAGTGTTGCAAATCAAGGTATTAGTAATTACCGCTCGTAAATTCGCTCGTAAATTCGCTCGTAAATTCGCTCGTAAATTCGCTCGTAAATTTACTACCTGATAGACCAAACGGAATTATTACCTGTTGTGATATTGGACAAAACTCCTTTTCTCCTCAATTTCGCCAGCAAGTTTCCTATTTTGTTCTTTTTCTGTGTATCATCCAGCTGATCAGAAAGGACGGGCCACAAAAGCCTGTCAATCTCCTGCCTTGTCAATTCGCCATGATCCTTCAGCGAATCTATAAGGAGACTTTCACATGATTTGCTCTCCAGGCCTTTATGCCGTGAATACTCGACTT
>CALUSD010000038.1 GCA_944323295.1 uncultured Bacteroidales bacterium
GCATTATGTCGTCGGTGATTTCATCGATTTTTACGATGTATATCTGCGGACTTTTATCCGTGACTTCCGCCATGTACTCCTCTTCCGTATCATATCTGAAATTGCTCTGGAGCCAGCCTGGAATCACGGCAGTCCTGGAGCTTCCTTCCGGAAGTCCGACGAGCATGTCTTCCTGTCCGCGCGTTATGGCGTTTTCAGCCACATACCAGACCCGCGGCCCGTAGTAATACGACTCATTGAATGTTCCTATTCTTTTGGCGACATCCATGTCGGAGGTGCTCGATACGTTCCCTTCGAGATCCGTAACGGTATATGTCACTCTCGCATAGCATGGCAGCTGTACGGTCTTTTCGCTTTCGGCCCGCTCAGTGGAGAGTTCGTATATTCCCATTCCGAGACGTTCTGCTTCCGGATGGTGAATACTGAGCCACGCCTCCAGATACATCTTTTCATCTTCGTTCGCCATGGATTCTTCCTCTACAGCGCAACTGCTGCAGATCAGACCGGTAAAGAATACTGCAAATACAATAAATCCGAATTTCATTTCCATTAATAATTTTTGTCGCCTTCCGGCAAAATTGCACGAACGGCCATGCAAAAATACTTATAAATCCGAAAATCCGTGAAAAATCGTCGATATTTCGGAAAAAGACGGGAAATCCCCGCCTTTCAGTCGTTCGTCAGGCTTTCTACCCACACCTGGAATATAAGGGCCGAGTTTTTGGAAATCGTGCCTACGTATTCGTCCCCGAATCCGTATTTCCCGGAAAAGACTATATAGCAGATTTCTCCGCCCTTTACTCCGACGAGTCCGTTTCTGAGCCCGTTTATGAGCCGGGTTTCATCGTCGAGGGTGAGCGTGGTGATCGTATAGTCCGCACCTGTTACCGTCCATCCGCTTTCCACGGCCGTATCTTCCCTGTTGGTGGCGAAAAGGCTGTTTGCGTTCGGAGCGCTGCCGCTGAATGTATATCCTGCATAATAGAACGATACCTGTCCGCCTTCCGCGAGTTCGTCGCCGTTCCCTTCAGCAAGTACGACCCTGTTGGACCCGGCATTGTGGACCACCCGCGTGGCCGTCCCGTCCGAAAGCAGGCCTTCTATGAAACTGTCTATCCTGTCTTCCTGGGAAGAATAGGTAGTCTCCAAACTTTTTTCCTTGCATGAAGCGAGCATCCAGACGGATGCGGATATCAGCACCATGTGTATTATCGAAATTTTCATATCTTTTCGTTGAAAAATCTGTATGTGCACTTTTCTACATATTCAGCCACCTCCGCGATGTCCGGCTCAGCAGACAGGTCTCTGCCCTTGATGAGCTTTCCTCCGGCCGCCTGCTCATGACCTCCGCCGTTGAAGAACTCCGCCGCACACCTGTTCGCGGATATGCCTTTTTTCGACCTGACGGATACTCTGAACCTGTCGTCTTCTTCCTTGAGCAGAAAACTCATTCTGACTTTCCTTATGCCGAGGGGCATGTTCACGAAACCCTCTGTCTCGCCTTCCTTGATGTCGTATTCGGCAGCGATATCCTTGTTTATGATCATATAGGCCGTACCCCACGGCGTGATGGTCATCCTGTCTTTCAAAAGCATTCCCATCAGTCTGAACCTGGTCTCCCTGTAATTCGTGTACAGGGAATCGATGATAGCATCCCTGTCGACGCCTGCCGCCAACAGCTGTGACGCCATGCCGAAAGTGGAAGGATAGACTGAATTGGAGAAATTGTTGGTATCCGTAGTCATCCCCGCCATGAGAGCCTCTGCCGTAGCGGCCGGAAGTTTTCCTGGATCGCCGTTTATGTCAGGGGTTGAAAGCAATATATAATATAGGAGTTCCGAAGTGGAAGATATGTCCGTCTTCGAAAATACGATATCGAACGCCTCCGTTTCCGGATGCAGGTGATGGTCGATGAGGATTTTCCTGCAGCCGGCTTTTTTCAGCGGCTCTTCTAATTTTTCCGCCCGGCCGAACGAATTCATGTCTAAGCAGAATATCAGGTCGCTGCCGATGACGAGTCCGGAAGTCCGCTCAGGCTCTTCTTCGCAGACGGAAATGTTTTTGATGCCCTTTCGGGCAATGAATGCGAGAGAGTCCGGATATCTGTCGTTCAGTACGACCGAAACTTCTTTCCCGAGCGATTCGAGATAATGCATGAGACCGACAGAACTGCCTATGGCATCTCCGTCCGGATGCAAATGCGTAGCAATGGCTATTTTTTCAGCCTCCTTTACCGCTTCTGTCATCGAAAGCATGAGGCTCGTGTCGATATTCGGCATAAAAGTACCTCCTGAGGGAAAACCGTCCGAAAATTTCCCCGATTATTGTGGGTGCAAATTTACAAATTATATTGCATTTGATAAATCAAATTTTTAACTTTGTCCGGAATTTGAATATAATTAAATCACTAAAATAATTATGAAAATCTTGAAAAAGGTATTGGTTTACCTCATCTTCCCGTTAGCCATCATCGGTTTGGCTTACATGATTGTCGAGAGTGTCATGGAGCCTGTGCGTTTCAACAATGAAAAAGAAGCCCGCGAGCAGGTCGCCATCCAGAGGCTCAAGGACATACGTACCTTGCAGAATGCCTATAAGACTGAATGCGGCAGATTTACCGCATCTTTCGACACCCTCAAATCATTCTACAACGATTCTTCCATGAAGGTCGTGATGCAGATTGGTTCCGCCGATGACTCGCTTGCCGTAGACAATACCGAAAAACTCAAGAAACGTTATCCGCGCATCACGCCTCAGCAGATGCTCGAGCGTTATATCAAGGGAGAACATCTTGTATTCCGAATCGAAAACGAGATACCTGTAAAGGACACCCTTTTCAGCGGACGTACCGATTTCAACCTCGATTCCCTTGCTCTTGTGCCGTTCTCTCAGGGCGATTCCATCAAGATGGCAGCTGTGGTGAAGACGGTTTCCGGTGTGAAAGTGCCTCTTTTCGAAGCCAGCCTTACCTACAAGTCTCTCTTGAAAGGAATGGACAACCAGCTGAGAATAAATCTCGATGCATCCGAGAAAGAGATGAACGAGAAGAAGTACGGTACGGCGGATTTTTCAGGTCTGAAAGTAGGAAGCATCACCGCACCTAACAACAATGCGGGTAACTGGGAATAGCATGTACGAATGTATTTCCGTGCAGGTATCCCTGTCCGGATATGTTTCCAAAGTCGAATCGAACGGTGTCAGCGTGTCTTCCGGTTGGATGACCGCTGACCGTTTTTTTACCGACCCTGTTTTCAGACGCCGGTATGACGATGTGAAAATATCCGTATTCACGCCCAAGTTTACGCTTGTTCCCGAACATTTCTTCGCCCCTCATGCGGCGAAGTCTCTCCTGTCGGAAGTCGCATCGATAGAAGATGCCGGGAATGTCGCATACGAGCCTGTCCCGGAGATGAAGTCGATACTGGTTTTTTCGAATTCGGTAGGGGAGACCTTGTCTAAAGCGGCTGCGGAGACTGTCCTCAGGGCAGACGGGAACAAGGCGAAAGTTTTGCCTGAAGTGTGGTACATGCTTTCCGGTCTGAGTGCGATTCCGGAGTACAACAAGGTGATAGCATCTTTTGCGGACGGGTATCTGTATTTGGTCATAGCTCAGGGTAAAAGTCTGCTTTTGTGCAATTCGTATCATGTCCAGGATTTCGTAACTGCCGAATATTTCATATTCCTGGCCATGAAGAGGCTGCAGTTGAATCTCGAAATGACAGCAGTCTACTTCAGAACGCCTTTAGAGCAGTCTGACGAGATGTCCCTGTACCGTTATTTCAAATCTGTAGATTATTTGTAATTCTGTACAATGCGTATCATAGGCGGTAAACTGAAAGGTAAGGCCATCCTTCCTCCGTCCGGGTATCAGGCTCGGCCTACGACCGATTTTGCCAAAGAAGGGCTGTTCAATATCCTGAACAACGAGTATGAGTTCGACGGGCTTGCCGTTCTGGACCTGTTCGGAGGCACCGGCTCGATATCATTCGAATTCGCATCCCGCGGAGCATCTGAAATAATCTGCGTGGAAATGAATCCTGCCAACGCTTCCTTTATAAAATCGCAGGCAGCCGGACTTGGTGCGGATGCAGTCTCTGTCGTGAGACACAACGTTTTCGATTTCCTGAAAATATGCACGAAGCATTTCGACATCGTATTCGCTGATCCGCCTTATGCCATGGAAGGAATCGAAACTATTCCGGACAGGGTCTTCGCAGCCGGAATTATCGTCCCTGACGGATATTTCATACTCGAACATTCGGGCGGACATTCATTTGAAGACCATCCTTTTTTCGTGAAGGAGAAAAGGTACGGAAATGTCCATTTTTCATTTTTTATTCAGAAATAGCATCTCAATACATATGAAAAAGATTCTTATACTTTTAGCGGTTGCCCTTGCGGGCAATATGATTGCGGAGGCTCAGACGGCATACAGCCTCTTCTGGAAGAAAGACGGTGTGCAGGTGCCGGAAATCGTATCGGAAAAAGCTGATCTGTACAAGGAGGTTGGGCATCACGGACCCGCAGTCGAGAACTCTCATTTTGCATTGAGGATTTATTTCAACGACAGCGGCGCCATAGACGTATATTCCAAGACAGGAAGGGGACTCGAACTCGAGAGGTACAAATGGTATCCGACCGAAGAGCAGCAGGCGAACGACGGAGCCGGCTGCGATGAATATATGGTCGGCAAGACTGTCGGATTGGGTGGAATAGCTTTGTGGGACGGCAATTCCGAAGTGAAGCTCACAGCGACCCGGGGGCGGACTGCAAAGGCGGGCAGTACGAAAAAAGGGTCGTATGCGGAAATGATAGCGTACGGTGTCGTATATAAGGAAGATACCGTGGATATTTCCATCAGGGTGGACGTATTCAAACGCGACAGGAAAGCTGTAGTGACAGCTTCCGAACTGTCCGGAAAACCGGTATGTTTCCTGACCGGAGTGAACTATCATCCGGGACAAACGGTAAAATGCGGCGACGGATTTATTTTTGCATGGGGAGTCCATCCTGCGGATGTGTCAGCTTCTCCTGGGAATATCGGCGCCGGGATGTTCTACAGCCCGTCTGATTTCGGGCCGATGGAAGTGACGGGCGATATGGTGCGCATCGTCTCGAAACCCAAGTCTTCGGTCTCGACCACTGTAGTGGCGGCTTCTAC
>CALUSD010000039.1 GCA_944323295.1 uncultured Bacteroidales bacterium
GCCCGAATTCGGGCAACAGGAACTCTGAACAAACTGTTTTCCAGCAGCTTGCGTAATTTTTAATTTTTAAATATTGAACAATTCAAAATAATGTCTAAATTTGCGGCGATTATCGCTTTAAACGTACGTTTAAGATTAAAGGTACGCTAAAAACTTAGTAGCAAGTTTTTTTAAAGAAAGTAATTTGGATGTGGAGGCCGGACGATAAACCCTGCGTTCCGGCCGGAAACGGCGCAGCGAGTGATACAATGCGAAATGTGGTTTTAAGAACAGCTTTGATATGCTTCGGCATAATGAGTGGTATCTCATTGTGCCCTTTTGTCGCATATAAGGCATCGGCGCAGGAGACCGGGCCTGAAACCGCGGCCCGCGAATCCGGGATGAAACCGCTCAAGACATTCAGGAAAGAGTATACCATATATTTCAGGATAAACAGATACGACATAGATACCGCTTTCCGAGGGAACGGGGCCACAATCAGGAAAATGCAGAAAGACTTGGACAGTCTCATAGGGAACGGCATCATCACGACAGACTCCATATCCATAGTCTCGGCAGCATCGCCCGACGGACGGAATGCATTCAACGTCTGGCTTTCCAAAAAAAGAGGTCTCGCGGCACATTCGCTTTTAGAAGAGAAATACCCGGGCATAGACCCTTCCGTCATTTTCATCGACCCTGTCGGAGAAGACTGGGACACGTTCCGGAAAGTTGTGTATGAAGACCCAGGCATTCCGGACAGGGACGCTCTGATAGAGCTTATGGAATCGGACGGACTTGCCGCAGATGAAAAAGAGAAACGTCTGCGGCAGATGAAACCGGCTTTCCGATACATTCTGGACCATTACATATATCGGATGAGGGCAGCTGCAGTGACGTTCAACATCTCCATACCGCTCATTACCCTGCCTGCCGTAGAAGAGCCGGCCGCACCTGCACTCGAAATCTGCCGCGGCGAGTTCAAATACAGATGGATGCCGGCGGAAAGGCCCGCTCCTGCAGACAGGAAGATGATTCTTGCCGCCAGAAGCAATCTTCTCGTTCCTGCACTCAACGTAGGTCTTGAAGTCCCGATAAAATACAACTGGTCCGTCGGAGCCGACTACTATTTCCCGTGGTGGCTCGCAAAAAGCAACATGTACTGCGCAGAAATGCTCGGCTGGTTCATAGATACGAAATACTGGTTCGGCAAGGACAGAGGCGAAGAAGACAAACTGAAAGGCCACGCCGTAGGAGCATACGCAGGATTCGGCTACTATGACTATCAGTGGAAAAAAAGCGGACATCAGGGCGAATACATTGACGTGGGCGTAGACTATACATACTCGATTCCCCTCGCCAAGGAAAAGCTGAGAATGGAATTCAACATCGGTCTCGGCTGGATACACACCGTCGCACGCCACTACACGCCGACCGACGACTACACGGATCTCATCAAGGACCCGGGCATAAAGCATCGCAAATACAACTTTTTCGGCCCCACCCGCGCGTCGGTTTCATTGGTCGTACCGATCAGGGTGAAGGTAAGAAACAATGGAGGGGCCGGAAGATGATACGGAAAGTTTCGGGTGCCGGATGCCCGGCAATTAAAATATCCACGACAGTCGGAAAAAAGATGATATTGCCGTTCACGGCAATGATAATGACAGCTGTCGTTCTCGGAGGCTGCAAGCGGCGGCCGTTGTCGCAGGTCGACAACAACGTGATAGTCAACATCGAAATCGAAAAGGAAATCGTAAACTACACGTATGAACAGGACCCGGCGATGATGAGAGTGATGTTCTTTGACAGTGAAGACGGGACTTTCGCCGCACACGCATTCCTCCCGGCAAAAGGCGGACGTGTCAGCGTCATTCCGGGCAAGACCTATCATGTCCTGACCTACAATTTCGACACGGAGAGCGCAATAGTAGGAAACGAATACCTGTGGGACGGGATACATGCCACGACAAATGAAGTGTCGGAGCAGTACAAGAGCCGCCTCCGGAGCCGTGCGACGAAATTCGACGATGAACTGATAGTCTACGAGCCGGACCATATCTTCGTCGGGCTGGCTCCGAATGTCTATATTCCGGCCCGCAGCGTGGATGCGCCTCCGGTCGTCATCGACCTTTATGCGCGCAGCATCGTGGAAACGTGGCTCGTGTATATAGACAGGATCCAGGGGATGGAATATGTGGCAAGCGTGGCAGGAGTGATATCAGGCATGGCGCTTTCGAATACGCTTTCCTGTGACATGTTATCCGAAACCCAGGCGTCGGTTTTCTTCGAGAGCATGCATTACGAAGCCGGAGGAAAGGTGGATATAAAGTTCAACACTTTCGGAGACAACCCGGCTTTCAGTCAGACGCTGTCGCTCGTCGTGACGGATATCGGAGGCACCGCCCATATTTTCAATTTCGATGTGAGTGATCAGTTCATAGACAATCCTGAACAGATCATATACATAAATACTGACAAGATAGTGATCGAGGAGCCTGAGAGTGTGGATGATTCGAGCGGCGGACTGGCTCCGGATGTGGATGAATGGCAGGATATAGAGATCGATATCGAGATATGACAGGGATGCGGAAGAGTGCTTCGGGCACTGGATACACACCCTGACGGGTGCAACAGTGCCCTCAGTCACTCTCCCTCATCCCCGCAGCAAATCCGGCCGATGTCATCTCGAGCAATGTCATCCCGAGCGTAGTCGAGGGAGCTGCGAAGCATAGTCGAGAGATCTGCCAAAAAGAATGATATAAAAGGAATATATGACAGACATAATACAGATAATAAATCGAATTGCGCGCCGAATCATCCCGGCAGCGGCCGTCGCCATTGCTCTGCACCTCGGAGCATGCACGGAAACATTGGTCGTTTACGACCATACCGATGTCGAGATAGGATTGGCGCCGGTCAACAGGATATCCACGAAAATGCTTTCCGGAAGCATGGAGGGGACTGCATACGACTATATGGAGAGTTTCGGCATATTGGCATGGTATCAGGACACTCCGGAAGGGCAAAGCTGGACCGATTTTTATGATGCCGGAGGTGCTCCGAGCCCGTACATAACGAATTCCGGCACCGACGCGGCGGCTAAGGGCGAATTCATCTGCATAGACAAGAACACCGACGACAAGACAGGTACGATCTGGGCGGGAGGCTCCTCCACAGCTTCTGTCACATACGACAAGAACGCGGAGGAAGCCAACAGGTACGTAAACAAGGGGCAGCCGGATATCAGGATAGACACCAAGGGGACCGATAGCAGACATCCGTACTTCTGGCCCAAGTCCGGTTCGCTCGTTTTTGCCGGCTACAGTCCGTACGACATCATGGACCAGAGCGGCATATCGGTCGTTTATGACACAGACCGGGACAACCCCGGGATTAAAATAACCGGAATCGAACAGGGCAGATTCGAATACGGCCAAGACAATCACTGGGCCGACAACGAAACTTTCGACCTGATGTGGTTCGATGTCGACGACCAGAACTCCTGCAGCGCCAGGACTGATGCCGTACCGGTCACTTTCAGACACGCCTGCGCATGGATCGATTTCCGTATCAAGGCTGCGCGCGGATACGAAGGCAAGTTTTCGTTGGTTCAGGCCATACTGACCAATGTCTACTGGAAAGGGGATTTCGACTCCGCCGCGGCTCTGAACAGCGAATGGTCCGGTCTTGACAACATGAAAAGCGAAACTATGCTGTTCGACCATGACGGAGAGGCCGGGGACAATAACCAGAATGATGACGAATTCGTCAAAATCGACGCGGACGGTTTCTACCTCGGAAACATGATAGCGATTCCGCAGGAGCTGGCAGGCAAGGGCGAGAATTCCGAGGCCAAAACGCAGCTTGTCCTGAAATTCAGGCAGCATACTTCCGACGACAAGGAGACATTGGTACAGACATACGTGTGCGATCTCGACGACATCACTGAAAACGGACGCTGGGAAATAGGCAAACATTACATATATAATATAGAGTTTACGTTGCATAAGATTCAGGTCGAGCCGGAGATGGCGGACTGGGAGGAAAGACAGGGATCGGTAACGGTAGGATAGCGGAATAGAAAATATTTTAACAACTTAAATTATAAAAATGAAAAAAGTATTATTTATCGCAGTAGCCGTTGCAGCAATGGCAGCCTGCACCAAGACACAGGTGGTCTACGATGACGCCGATGTGGAAATCGGACTTTCGCCGGTGAACTACAAGTCTACGAAAGTCCAGTACGGGCCAATTACAGGCAACACATATCCTACAAGCGAAGACTTCGGGGTATTTGCAGTGCACACTACATCCGATGCCGGAACCGCTTATGCCAACGATGCGGATGCAAACTTCACCACCTATCTTTCCGGTGTAAAGTTTGTCTACAAAACCGACGGCATATGGCATGGAAATCCTTCCTATTACTGGCCGAAAACAGGCTCTCTGTATTTTGCCGGCTATAGCCCTGCCGAGATCGACGGTACCGTTTCATACTCTTTCGACAAGACTAACCCGTCGATGACTATCACGGACTTTATCCAGGGCGACTACCATTATGTAGACGGGTCTGCAAATACACCTGCCGTTGATAATTATGCCAACAGGATGATCGACCTGATGTGGTTCGACGTTACCCGGAATTCCTATGACGCTCAGAGCGAAACTCCGGCTGTAACATTCAATCACGCACTCTCCCGTCTGCGCTTCGTGCTTCAGGCTGGCGCCGGACTGAATGACCTGTTCACTGTAACAAAGGTTACTCTCAAGAATGTCCGCATGCAGGGCACGATGAGTACCGCTTCAGGACAGGCACCTACATGGAATCTTTCCGATCAGAATATAACCGATATCGAATTATGGAACACTGACAAGGTTTTGCCTGTAGATCAGTCGTTCCAGATAGCTGATGTACTTGTCATACCTCAGGAGACATCATTTATCGAAATCGAGTACAGTCAGAAGCCGTATGCCGGTGCTACCGAAAGCATTAAAACAAAATATAGCAAGCAACTGACAGGCGGTGCCGATGTGGACAATCTGTCATACAACTGGATATACTCCAGATACTACACGTACAGCATAGTATTCACTGCGGATGAAATCGAAATCAAGCCGGATGTAGCCCCTTGGGTAGAAGTTCCTGAAACACTTGAATAATCATCGAAATGACCATTTTCAGACACATACTCGGCCTCGGCGCGGCAGCTTCGGTGCTTGTTTCCTGCCTGTCTTCCGTAAAACCGGACGGCAGACGGGAGGCCATTACTTTCGAGCCTGTGGTCGGGACCGAGGTGAGGTCTGGAGAAACTTCTGAATTTCCCGAGGATGTCAGTCTCGGGATATGGACGGTGACGTCCGAGGGGCAGACTTTCATCGACCGGGAAGAAGTGACGTTCGACGGAGAGACGTGGTCTACCGCATCGCCTTATTATTGGCCGGAAGATGCGACTCTGCATTTCTTCGGCTTTGCCCCTTATGAATACGGAATGCAGATGAATGCCGGAGGCCTCGTTTTGGAAAATTACCATGCGGCGGCCGGAGGAGAAGACCTGTTGGTTTCCGAAGCGGTTTTGGATCATAACAAGACCGACGCCACCGTCCGGCTGACATTCCGTCCAGCTACCTCGAAGATAGATTTCAGGGTCATCGACGGGCTGAATGACGTGACTTCGGTCAAGCTCGAGAAAATCGTACTCTGCGGAGTGTACGAGTACGGTGATTTCGATTCGTCCGCCGATCCTCAATGGACTCCGTCAGGAGAAAAAACGGATATCGTTTTCTATGACAGTTCTCTGACAGGCATAAGCGATGACGTCTGGAGAGACCCGGAATTTTTCGGAAACTCCTACAGCGTCATCCCCCAGCAGTCCCGTCCGAGGGTAAAAGTGGTCTATTCTTTCCAGACTGCCGACAGCGAATGGCTTTTCGGGCAGGAAAACTGGACGGAGGAACTCGAGGCGGAATGGGAGCCGGGACGGCATTACACTTACACGCTAACTCTGACGGAGACGATAGTGAAGCACTCTACGGGCATCGGGACCACGGCGGAGCAGTGACTGTGTCATCTCGAGCGCAGTCGAGAGATCTGCTCATAAAAGAGCATGATAAACAGACAGAGCTCTCGACTACTCTCTCGACTTCGCTTGAGATGACAAAAAGAAAATAAAAACTGATATGAAACACAAAGCAGGAAACATAAGAAAATACCATCATGCCATTGCTGTCGTCATTGCGGCAGCATCAGTACTTTCCTGCACCAAAACCATTGTCTCGACAGATGACACCCGGACACCGGACTCTTCCGTCCCGCGGATTTCCTTCTACCCTTCCGCGTCCGGCATGTCGAAGGCGCTGTTTACTCCAGACAATTTCACCGTCGAAGGCACACAGATCAAAGTCAACGACCTTTATACTACCCACGAAGACATCTGGAGTGTGGCAGGCGAAGCGAAAGATGAGTTTATCGAGACCTATATCGATGACGGAATCGCGGAATATCACCCTGTCATCGCTGACGACGGAAGCGTTTCCCAATGGAATTTCAAGAATGGAGAGACGACGTCGTACAAGGACTATTACTGGACCCCGACAGGGACGCATTATTTTTTAGCATATACATGGAATTACAATAACGGCGTCGACAATAACGGCGTTAAAACTTTCATCTGCCTGAAACAGTGTTTGAACTGCAATGACCCCAAGGATTCGGACAAAGAAGAAGCAGACAACGAAATTTTCAACGACGGTCTGACCTACAACCCGAGGCTGTCGACCCTCACCATAAAGAACTGGGAGCTGACACAGGATACCCAGTTCGATTTCTGCTATGCCGCTCACGTCCGCAGCATGGACGAGCAGAATCCTTACAGACCTGTGGAACTGCAGATGCAGCATCTTTTCGCGGCCATACAGTTCAATATCATCAATCTTATCCCGGACCGGA
>CALUSD010000040.1 GCA_944323295.1 uncultured Bacteroidales bacterium
TATTCTGTCCCATGTACTATCCATATGATGCTTGTATCAGATATTGCGAAAGCAACCCGACCAAACCGCTGATACAGTGCGAATATGCCCATGCGATGGGCAACTCGGAAGGCGGATTCAAGGAATACTGGGATATTATCCGCAAGTATCCGACATATCAGGGAGGCTTTATCTGGGATTTCGTAGACCAGTCTCCGCGCTGGTGGAATGCCGACGGCAAACAGTTCTACGGATATGCCGGGGATTTCAACCGTTACGACGTAGACAAGGACCAGAACTTCTGCAACAACGGCCTCATCAGTCCCGACCGGAACTTCAATCCGCATGCGAACGAAGTCAAATACGTCCATCAGTCGATCTGGACTGCTCCGGCAGACCTCGAGGCAGGCACCGTATCGATATACAACGAATATTTCTTCCGCGACCTCTCGGCCTACAGGCTCGAGTGGCAGCTTCTTGCCGACGGTGAGACGATGCAGACCGGCATTGTGGAAAATCTCGATATAGCTCCGCGTGCTACGGCCGAAGTGACTCTCGGATATGATGCCGGGGCAATCGACACCGACAGGGAATGGATGCTGAACGTATATTACACACTGAAAAAAGCCGAAGCTCCGCTTCCTGCAGGTTATGCCGTGGCATACGACCAGATACCTGTGACGGAATACAGCTATGACGCATCCATTGCGAATGCCGTGCGCAGCAACGAAATCATACCGGAGCCTGAATTTGCAGACAACGACGAACGCTATCTCATCGTTACCGGGGAGAATTTCCACATTGAATTCACCAAGAAGACAGGCTTCATTTCCCTCTATGAATATGACGGAAAGAGCCTTCTGAAAAACGGTACCGAAATCAGGCCTAATTTCTGGAGAGCCGGCACCGACAATGACTACGGCGCTTCACTGCAGAACAAATACGCAGTCTGGAAGAACCCGACTTTCAAACTAAATTCTCTCGAACACTCGATAAAGGACGGCATGGCATGCGTAACCGCATCTTACGAAATTCCTGAAGTAAAGGCAGGCCTGACCATAGAATATGTTATCAACAATCAGGGTACGGTAAGGGTATCGCAGAAGATGACGGCAGGCGACGCTGCAGGAGTATCGGACATGTTCCGTTTCGGCATGAGATTCGAGATGCCTGAGAAATACAACACGCTGGAATTCTACGGCAAAGGTCCTTTCGAAAACTACGCGGACAGGCAGCATGCCGCACTCGTAGGGCTCTACAGACAGAGCGTGGAAGAACAGTTCTATCCATACATCAGACCGCAGGAGACAGGCACGAAGGCTGGTCTCAGATGGTGGCAGGTCATCGATGCTTCCGGCAGCGGACTGAAAATCTACAGCGAGGCTCCTTTCTCGGCTTCCGCCCTCGAATACAGCATCGAGATGCTCGATGACGGAGACGCCAAGAACAACAGGCATCCGTCGGATCTGGTAAAATCAGGCTCCACGAACATCTGTATCGACAAGGCACAGATGGGTCTCGGATGCATCGACAGCTGGGGACAGCTTCCTCTCGAGAAATACCGGCTGCACTACGGCGACTACGAATTCAATTTCATAATGCAACCCGTGCAGCATCAATACGACATGAGGTAACCGACAACTGACATTAATAAAATTCTGATCACCGTAAGGGCGACCCAAAAGGGTAATTTCCGCGTTACGCTTGATTCGAAAATCCTCATGTACGACAGTACACTCCGGTTTTCTCATCTTCGCAAGCCTTGAAATTCCACCTTTTGGGTCGCCCTTATTTTACTAAGAAGCAGTTTTGAAATTTTTCATCACAAATTTTATGAGATATTTTCGAGGATGTATGGTTATTCTTTTTGAGAAAGATAGCCGTAGCTATCTGACTAAAAAAAAGAATAACCGTACAGACCGGAAAGAGTCATAAAAGAATTTTTGAAAAATTTCAAAACAGCGTCTAAATTTGCAGACGAAAAAAACAAACACGATATGTGGCAGCGTATACAGACTTTATATTTGGCGATCGCTACTGTCCTGATAGGGTCGCTGTTTTTCAGCAAGTTCGCGACCGTATTCGGTGACGGGGAAGGAGAGATTCTGTACAGGGAATATGTACCTTATCTGCTGTTCACCATCATGACATTCATCGCACATGTCATGTGTCTCGCCCTGTTCAAGGCGAGGATGATCCAGATGCGGCTCTGCATCATTTCAGCGATAGTGCTTTTAGCGTTCCAGATATGGATCGGTGCGGACTACTTCTTTCCGCCGGAAGGCGTGTCAAGAGAAAACGTAGTGTATTCATTCACAGCGGTATTTCCGATAATAGCCGCGATCCTCGACGTCCTGGCCGCAAGGAATATCTTTCTCGACGAAGCCATGGTGCAGGCAGCCTCGCGCATACGCGGTGCGAGAAAAAGCCGTCGCAGATAGAAAACAGCGGTTCGACACATGATTTCCGCAGGGGTCATCACAAATATTTTACACTTATGAAAATAGTGACTATTTTTGTGCGGTTTAAGAATTTTTGTTGTTATTTTATATTATGAAAATCATTGGAACAGGAAGTGTGATTCCTAAAAAAGTCGTCACCAACGACATGCTTTCAGAATTTCTCGACACGAGCGATGCATGGATCTCTCCGAGGACCGGCATCAAATGCAGGCATGTCATTTCTGATGAGAAACTCGAAGACATGGCTATCGAAGCTGCGAAAAAGGCGCTCGATGATGCCGGAATGAAAGCAGAAGACATCGATTTCATCATTTGCTCTAATGTAGTGAACGAGTATGTCACTCCATCATTGAGCTGCATTATCCAGGGAGGAATAGGCGCATCCTGCCCGTGCATCGACATAAACTGCGCCTGCGCCGGTTTCATCTACGCTCTCGACCTTGCAGAATCGTACAGCAAGGCCGGCAAAGTGAAGAATGTACTTATCGTCTGCGCGGAGGAGCCGACCAGAATGACCAGCTGGAAAGACAGGAACGTATGCGTCCTGTTCGGCGACGGGGCGGGTGCCGCAGTATTGACGGAAGGAAACAATATCAAAGGTACGAAACTGTCGGCAGCAAGCGCCACCGACAAGCTGTATCAGATCAGGCCTTTGGAGCCGACTCCATACATCACCAAGGAAGAAGTGAACATTCCTCTTCAGATGAAAGGCCAGGATGTATTCAAGTTTGCCGTAAAGGCATCGAGCGGCGATATCAAATATCTGCTCAACGAATTGGGAATGACTCCTGATGACGTGGACAAGTTTCTTCTGCATCAGGCGAATATCAGAATCATCAACGCCATAAAGGACCAGCTCGAGCAGCCGGATGAAAAGTTCCCGCACAACGTGGAGAATCACGGGAACTCCTCGTCCGCAAGCTGCCCGATACTATTGGACGAATGCAGCAGGAACGGCA
>CALUSD010000041.1 GCA_944323295.1 uncultured Bacteroidales bacterium
GGGCAAGATAGAGAACTGGGGAGCGGAAGTGGCTGTTTCCTACCGTTTCAACTCAGTCTGGAGCGTCCACGGAAACTACAGCTGGCTGCACATGGAGAATCCCGTACTGGCATCGCCGCAGCACAAGCTCCATATCGGCGCCGATTTCACTAAAGGCCGCTGGAGCGCATCTACAGGCGTGCAGTATGTGGCAGGATTGTATACTGACCTCACGTCGCTTTCTACCGAGGAGTTCGTTCTCTGGGATATGCAGTGCCGTTTCCGGATTCTCGACTGGCTGTCTGTCCATGTCAAGGGGGAGAATCTGCTGGCACAGCGCTACGAAATAATGGACGGCTATCCGATGCCGCGGGCAACGGTGCTTGCCGGCCTGAATTTCACGATGTGAGTGTGACCCAAAAGGGTACTTTCTGCGTTACGCTTGATTCGAAAATCCTCATGTACGACAGTACACTGCGGTTTTCTCATCTTCGCAAGCCTTGAAATTCCTCCTTTTCAGTCACCCTCTCCACCTTATTCATTAGAGGCTATTTGCCGGTCCGTCTGTAGTAGCGGACATAATCGATTTCCATCGCGGCAGGGAAGATACATTCGTCGATACCCCATTCTCCGCCCCATGTGCCGCCGACGGCGACATTCAGTATCAGGTAGAAGTCCTGGTCGAACGGCCAGACGGCGGATGTATCTCCTTTCTTTGTGTATGTGTAGATGATTTCATTGTCCGTAAGGACATCCATCCTGTCCTCATCCCATACTAAGGAGTAGAGATGGAACTCTTTATCGAAAGTTTCCGATGACATGCTGCCTGACCCTGCTTCGTTCCCGTTTATGGTTTCATCCGCAGTATGGACCGTGGCCTGGATCGTCCTGTGGTCCTCTCCGATTCCCCAGACATATTCCATGATGTCGATTTCTCCGCTGTGAGGCCATTCCCCGTACATGGAATTTACAGGCATCATCCATATTGCCGGCCAGATTCCGCGTCCGTGAGGGATTTTTGCCGAGATATCTATTCTGCGAATTTATTGCTACCTTTGCGGCTCTATAGCAAAATTTGTTCGAAATGAATTTTACCGGTATTCTTATTGGCCTGGCCACATTCGTTATCATTGGAATCTTTCATCCGATAGTCATCAAAGCAGAATATCATCTCAGCAAACGGTGCTGGTGGCTTTTTCTGTTGGCGGGAATCGTTTTTGCGGTTTTGTCTCTGTTTGTCGGCAGTGTCATGGGCGCGACGATCGCCGGAGTCCTCGCATTTTCCTGTTTCTGGTCTGTTTTCGAGTTGTTCGAGCAGGAAAAGAGAGTGAAAAGAGGATGGTTCCCGGAAAAAAGGCGGAGGAATTACGATTTCGACGAAATCATTCCGCGTCGCGGGACGAATTCCTATGAATGGGACAGTGCGCCGAATGATGATATCATACCGCTCTGGGTGGCGGACATGGATTTCAGGACGGCTAAACCGGTCATAGATGCGCTGAGGAAGCGTGTGGACCATGGCATTTTCGGTTATACGCGGGTGCCGGACGAGTATTACGATGCAGTGATCGGATGGTTTTCGAGACGGCACGGCCTGCATATTGAAAAAGACTGGATTATCTATACTTCCGGTGTGGTACCGGCCGTCTCCGCTGTTATCAAGGCCTTGACCGTTCCGGGCGACAGGGTCCTGATCCAGACCCCGGTGTACAACTGTTTCTTTTCTTCCATAAGGAACAACGGTTGCGAGGCGGTTTCCTCACCGCTGCGCCGCATGGGAAATACTTTCGAGATAGATTTCGATGATTTTGCAGCCAAGGCCGCGGACCCGAAAGTGAAGGTTTTTCTTCTGTGCAGTCCGCACAATCCCGCAGGGCGCGTCTGGACACGTGCTGAATTGCAGAAAATGGGCGAAATCTGTATGGAAAACGGAGTGACGGTGATTTCCGACGAGATTCATTGCGAACTTGTCTATCCGGGGTATAAACATATCCCGTTTGCATCCCTTTCCCCGGACTTTGCGGCACACAGCGTGACATGCGTGTCGCCGAGCAAGGCATTCAATATCGCCGGTCTGCAGATAGCCGATATCGTGGCTGCGGATCCAGGGCTCAGGGCGAAAATAGACAGGGCCATAAATATCAACGAGGTCTGCGACGTGAATCCTTTCGGCGTCATCGCTACCATTGCAGCCTACAATGAAGGCGAGGAGTGGCTGGAACAGCTGATTTCATACCTGAAAGGCAACTACGACTTCATGAAGGCATTCTGTGCGGAGAAACTTCCGGAATTTCCGGTGGCGGATTTGCAGGGCACTTATTTAGCCTGGATGGATTGCCGCGTCTTAGGAGAAAAATCAGAGGTTTTGGAAGAGGAACTTATGAAAGATGCCGGCATCTGGCTGAATGCCGGTACCATGTACGGCGCGGAAGGGGAGGGCTGGCTCCGCTGGAATCTTGCCTGCCCGCGTGCAAGACTTGAAGAAGGACTGAACAGATTCCTCGGCTTTGTCAGACGACGAATTTGACAGACAAGCCGTCTACATGGCAGCGTCCTTGTTTGACGAAGGCATTGCGGGAGCAGCCGGCTCTACATGTATGCTGATGAAGGCATCTTTCCCTAAGAGTTCTTTCAGTTTCTTTTCCATCTCCTTGGTGACAGCATGCGACTGCTCTACCGTCATCTGTCCGTCCATTCTGACATGTACATCCATCGCGCAGTTGTTTCCTATCTGTCTTGTCCTGAGGTTATGCGGGCTGCTGACCTCGGGAAAAGACAAAATAACGTCTACGATTTTCTGTTCCGTCTCATCCGGCAGTGATTTCTCGATCAGTTCGTCGATACACGGCTTGAACAGCTTGTAAGCCACCTTTATGATGAAGAAACTGACGACTATGGCAGCTATCGGATCGAGCACACGCCAGCTGTCACCGAGCAGGATGGCTCCTCCGATACCTGCTGCCGTGCCTATGGATGAAAAGGCGTCGCTCCTGTGATGCCATGCATTTGCCACCACCGATTTCGACTTCATCTTTTCACCTGTTGTTTTCGTGTACCAGTACAGGGCTTCCTTGAGCACGATGGATATGAGTGCGGCATACAGGGCTATGGCTCCCGGGGCCTCGATTTCCTGCCCGTGGATTACACCCCATACCGATTTGGCTCCGTTCCAGAAAATCCCGACACCCACGAAAAACAGGACTGCCCCGATGATGGCGGTAGCCAGAGTTTCGTATTTCCCGTGGCCGAAGTCATGATCCTTGTCCTGCGGCTTGTTCGAAATATGAACGAACACTATGACTATGATGTCGGTGACGAAGTCCGACAATGAATGTACGGCATCCGCTATCATCGCCGCACTCTGTCCGACAATCCCGGCTACAAATTTGAATGTTAACAGGCAGAAGTTGCAGATGCTCCCTATGATAGTCACCTTGAAAATTTCCTTTTCACGTGTTTTGATTTCGTAGTCTTCCATGATGTAATGTCCCGTTTTTTGCGGGTAAATATAGTGAATTTTGAAAAGTGCGGCTCTGCCTCTAACGGAGCCTCAAATTTCCGTCTGACAGTACATATTCTCTCCCGCAATCGCATTTCAGGCTTTCGCCGAGTATTTTCCCGCATTCGCACACCCAGCCTGCCTGTCTTGCCGGCACTCCGACCATCAGGGCATAATCTTTCACGTCGGAAGTCACGACGGCGCCGGCAGCGATCATCGCGCTTTTACCTATGATATGTCCGCATACTACGGTACAGTTCGCTCCGAGCGAGGCCCCTTCTTTTACCAATGTCCGGACATATTTCCCGTGTACTGGAAAATGCGCACGCGGAGTGAGCACGTTGGTGAAAACGCATGACGGACCGCAGAAAACGTTGTTTTCGAGTTCTACTCCCTCGTATACGGATACATTGTTCTGAATCCTGACCCCGTCGCCGATCCTGACGTTGCAGCCGATGTTCACATTCTGTCCCAAAGAGCAGTTTTTCCCTATGACTGCACCTTTCTGTACATGGCAGAAATGCCAGATTTTCGTTCCTTCGCCTATTTCCGCACCTTCGTCGACGTATGAGGATTCGTGTAAAAAGTAGTTCATAATCAAGTCGTTTTGTTAGAGAGGCCGGCCGAAAAAGCGGACTTCACTTTTTTATAATCTGTTGAAAAAACTTTCAATCCCGTCCATGATTTCGTCCTGGACGGCGGTCGTGAGTTCCGTATGCATAGGAAGAGAAAGCACTGAATCGGCGCATTCTTTTGAATGAATGAGTTTTTCGCCCGTCCGGGCAATGCCTTTGAATGCTTCCTGCTCGTTCAGCGGCAGAGGATAATAAATCATGGATGGAATTCCGCGCTCTGCAAGGAATGCTTTCAGGGCATCGCGGAGTCCGTTCTTGATTTTCAAGGTATATTGATGCCAGACATGAGTACTTCTGTCCGACATTTCGAAAGGGGTATCGAAAAATTCTCCGTCGCTGTCGAAATTTTTCAGTCCGGCAGTATAGTAGGCCGCAGCCTTCCGCCGTGCGTCCGAATACTCGTCGATATGTTTCAGCTTGACATTCAGGATGGCCGCCTGGATGGTGTCGAGACGGGAATTGCAGCCTGTTATCGAATGGTGGTATTTTACCGACTGTCCGTGATTGGCTATCATGGCAATTTTGGCCGACAGCTTCTCATCCTTGCAGAAAATAGCCCCGCCGTCACCGTAGCATCCGAGGTTTTTCGAAGGAAAAAACGAAGTGCAGCCGATATGTCCCATTGTCCCCGTCCTGGCTCTGTGTCCGTCCCGGAAAACATATTCTGCCCCTATGGCCTGTGCATTGTCTTCGATAATATACAGCCCGTGTTCCGCGGCAAAATCCATAATCGGCTCCATGTCGCAGCTTTGTCCGAACAGGTGTACCGGGATGACGGCTTTGGTCCGCGGTGTCAGGCCTCTCCTGATATTGTCGACGGTAATATTGAACGTTTTCGGATCGACATCCACCATGACAGGCGTAAGGCCGAGAAGTGCAATGACTTCTGCGGAAGATACGTATGTGAATGCAGGCACTATCACTTCATCTCCGGATTTCAGCCCGAGCGCCATCAGAGCGATCTGGAGCGCATCCGTGCCGTTGGCGCAGGTGATGACGTCCGTCCCTCCCATGTATCGGCTCAATGCTTCCCTGAATTGCCGGACGGCGGGTCCGTTGATGAATGCCGTACTGTCGATGACTTCGTTTATGCCGGCATCGATTTCGTCTTTTATACGAAGGTATTGACCGTGAAGGTCAACCATATTTATTTTTCCGTTCATTTCCCGAATCCTTTGCGTCAGACTTGCCTCTGTCAGTATCTGACATCGTTCCATCCGAAAGGATGTTCTGCCAATGGCTTGAATGCCAGTGGATGACAGTTCCCGACCGGCCCTGCAGGAGTGGCATTTCTTATGGCTTCGACTATCTCGATGCAGTTTCTCGATTCCGATATGCGGAAACCGTCGCCTTTGAGAATCTGTTCGTAGCTTCTGGTGTGCAGTTCCGTAAAGCCCTGGCTGAATTCGAATTCGTCTCCGTCTATGTTGAGGGTGCGGTACGTCCGTTTTTCTCCCTGAACGGCGTTGGGAGGCAGGCACTCTCCGTTTATGCTCAGGAAATATTTCACGGAAGCCTTTTCGAGTTCGAGCCGTCCCGCAACCCTGTCGAAACTCGATACATGCACTATGTTCTCCTGTACCGGACCGAAAATCCACTGCAGCATGTCATAGAAATGCACTCCGATATTGGTCGCTACTCCTCCGCTCTTGTGATTGTCTCCTTTCCATGAGGCATAGTACCATTTGCCGCGAGAGGTGATGTAGGTCAGTTCGATATCGTATCTCTTGTCATGAGGGCCGTCTTCTATGCGTTTTTTCAGAGCCGCTATACTGTCATGCAGCCGAAGCTGCAGAATATTGTATACCTTGTGTCCGGTCTCTTTTTCGAGACGGACTATCTCGTCTATTTCCTGAGGATGAAGCGCTGCCGGTTTTTCGCAGATGACATCCATGCCGTTTTTCAGTCCGTAGCGGCAGTACGGAATATGCGTATGATTCGGTGTGCAGACTACAAGCCAGTCTACCTGATTTTCAGTTCCTTTCGCCCTGTCTATCCAGGCTTCGAACTGCTCCTGCTCGGTGAAAAATTCGCAGTCGGGGAAAGAGGCGTCGAGCCTTCCCACGCTGTCGAATCTGTCGTATGCGGCCACTACTTTGTTCCCTGTGTCCGCAATGGCTTTCAAATGTCTCGGCGCTATGTATCCCGCCACTCCTGTTATTGCAAAATTTGCCATATTATAATATTTAACGTCTGTCCGACGAATCGATGTTGTTCAGCGCTAAGGGATTCGTCGGACAGTCTTGCGATTATAATCTTCCGTCCACGATATCGCGCGGGAGAATGCCCTTTACATCATAGATGACATGCACGGGATTCAGGAGCGCATCCATGTCCACCTCGTGCCGGCGGAACAGACCGTGCGCCACGGCTACTATGGCCGCATCGAATTTTTCGTCCGGTAGCTCGTTCACGATATCTATTCCGTACATGTTTTTCACTGTTTTCCTGTCCGCCCACGGGTCGTATACCGTAAGGTCCACATTGTATTCTTCGAGAGACCTGTAGATGTCGATGATTTTCGTATTCCGGACGTCCGGACAGTTCTCCTTGAACGTGAATCCCATGATGATGACCTTGGATTTCAGTACCTGAATTCCTTTTTTCAGCATCAGTTTTATGGTCTGGTTAGCTACGTACGCTCCCATCCCGTCATTGACACGGCGCCCCGCGAGGATTATCTCCGGATTGTATCCGTGTCTTTGTGCGCATTGCGCCAAATAGTATGGATCCACGGAAATGCAGTGCCCTCCTACGAGCCCGGGATTCATCTTGATGAAATTCCATTTCGTTGCGGCAGCATCCAAAACTTCCAAGGTATCTATTCCCATCAGGGAAAAAATTTTCGAAAGTTCGTTTACAAAAGCTATGTTTATGTCCCTCTGGCTGTTTTCTATCACTTTGGCAGCTTCCGCCACCTTTATGGAAGAGGCCTTGTAGGTGCCGTTCTCAAGTACGGCCCCGTATACCTTGTCTATGAGTTCCGCTGTTTCAGGAGTGGACCCGGATGTGATTTTGACGATGTTTTCGACAGTGTGTTCCTTGTCGCCGGGGTTTACACGTTCCGGAGAGTATCCTGCGAAGAAGTCCTTGTTGAATTCAAGCCCGGACACTTCCTCTATCAAGGGGATGCATTCGTCTTCGGTCACTCCGGGGTAAACCGTGGACTCGTACACCGCTATGTCGCCCTTGCGTATGACTTTCCCCACGGTTTTGCTCGCCTCTTTCAGCGGCGTGAGGTCAGGATTGTGATTCAGGTCTACCGGAGTAGGAACAGCTACTATGTAAAAGTTGCAGTCCGCGATATCCTGAATGTCGTCCGTGAACGTCAATCCGTTTTCGGTCATGGCTTTCTGCAGCAGCCTGTCATCGACTTCGAGCGTTCCGTCATGTCCGTCTCTCAGCGATTCGACTCTGGCAGGATTCATGTCGTATCCGATTGTGCGGAATTTTTTGGAGAACAGTCTTGCGAGAGGCAGTCCCACATAACCCAATCCTATGACAGCTATTTTTATCCTGTCTGTAATATCTCCGGAATTCATTCTCATTTGACTTTTTTCATTAACCATCTGGCTGTAAATCCGCAGGCAAGTCCTATCAGCGTGCCGATGATGATACCGACCGTCACATCTCCGACATAGTGCTTGCCGACGAAAATCCTGCTTATGCTCACCATGATCGCCCAGAAGAAAATCCATGCGCTGTAGCCTCTGTACTTCAGCCTCTTGTCATTTTTGAAAGCCATGGAAGAACTTACTGCAAATCCGAAAGAATTCGACGCGTGTCCCGAAAAAAATCCGTATAGACCGCCTTTCCCTTCGAGTATCCTGAGCCCTTCTCCGACCATGAATTCATCGTGGCACGGCCTGAGCCGTGCAATGCCTTCTTTGAAAAAATTGGCAAGCTGGTCGCAGAAAAGAAAGGTAAGGGCAATGGATGCTGTCGCAATGAGTGCTTTTTTCCATCCTATTCTCCAGAACAGCATGCCGGCCACTATGACGTACATGGGAATCCATACCGGGATGTTGGAAAAGAACATCATCACGTAATCCGTGACTCCGCAATGTATGTCATTCAATGTCAGTGTGAGCTGCTGATCGAACTCATGTATTTCCTGCCAGGACATATAAGAAACCGTATAATTTTACTTGTTTTCGTCATGCAACGTTTCCCAAAGCATGTCTTTGAGCTGTTTGATATTTTCTCCGGTCATCGATGAGAAGAATATGTGCGGGACCCCTTCCGGAAGAGATGCCTCCATCTCCGATTTCATCTTTTCGTCGAGCATGTCGGATTTCGAAACGGCCAGAATCCGGTTTTTTACGAGCAGTTCCGGATTGTATTCTTTCAGTTCGTTGAGGAGTATCCCGTATTCTTTCGCTATGTCGTCGCTGTCTGCCGGGATCAGGAACAGGAGTATGGAGTTCCTCTCGATATGGCGAAGAAACCGCAGCCCGATACCTTTGCCGAGATGAGCCCCTTCGATGATGCCCGGAATGTCCGCCATGACGAACGACTTGTCGTCATAGTAGCTTACGATGCCGAGGTTCGGCTCGAGAGTGGTGAAAGGATAGTTCGCTATTTTCGGTTTTGCAGCGGAAACCGTGGAAAGAAGGGTGGATTTGCCGGCATTCGGGAATCCTACCAATCCGACATCGGCCAAAACCTTGAGTTCGAGAATAAACCAGCCTTCTGTTCCTGGTTCTCCCGGCTGGGCATAGCGCGGGGTCTGATTCGTGGCAGACTTGAAGTTGTTGTTCCCTAATCCGCCCCGGCCTCCTTTTACAAGTATCTTCTCTTCTCCGGGCTCCAAAAGTTCGAACAGTATTTCTCCTGTTTCGGCATCTTTGGCAACAGTCCCCACCGGAACGTCCAAGTAGATATCTTCACCGTTTTTGCCTTTGCACAGCTGTCCGCTTCCGGCAGCTCCGTGTTCCGCCTTTATATGTTTGCGGTATTTCAGATGAATCAATGTCCAGAATTGCGGATTCGCCCGGAGGATGATATGCCCCCCGCGTCCTCCGTCACCCCCGTCCGGTCCTCCTTTCGGTATGTATTTCTCCCTCCTCAGATGCGTCGAGCCTGCACCTCCGTTCCCGGAAGCGCAGAATATCTTTACATAGTCTATGAAATTAGAATCTGCCATATCTTGTAGCGCATATCCTGCAAAGATAGGTATTCTTTTGATGTGCCGTCATGGTATTGATGAAAAAATTGAAAATTTGAAATCCAGCCTGTAGAATTGATGTCGAAGCGGGTTTGACAGGATAAGTTCAGGCTGGCTTGCCGGGCACATTGCCAAAGACGTTTTGCGTGCAACAATAGTAATTGATGTCACCGATAGAATGGGCGGGCGGGAATTTTTACAATCTCAACACTCCATGAATTGATGAAAGTCCGAAAGTAATCTTGAAATATCCACCTTGTTTCCATCTTCGAAGAATGTTGCCTGTTTGCTAGGATGCCAGTTTCCTATGACTTCACCATTCTGCACAATAACGGGATAGAAAATACCGTTTTTGTTGTAGGCTTGTCGGCAGAACTGTTCTGCGATCGCATGATGGCGGCTCTTGTAGCCTATCAGATATTCGTCATAGGATGGGAGCAGCAGGATTTTCTTGCGGCAGCCTTTCGTCCTGCAATCATGATGTATATAATATATATCATCATTATGGCGTTCTGCCGTCAATTCGCCGGCAATGGAGTCTATGGCATTTTTACATTCCTTAAACTGGCAATAATGGCTTCTTTGGTCATGGATTGTTGCCCCGCAAGTGCCTGATAGATGAGATCGCAGTCGTGTTCAAAGTCCTTTCCAGCAATCTCTTGTCCGTAATATCTGATGGCTTTCTTGTTTTTGTCGGCACACAATTTCAGCATCCCGCGCAGACCCTCGGCTGCGACCAACTGCCACGTACCTCTGAACAGGTGC
>CALUSD010000042.1 GCA_944323295.1 uncultured Bacteroidales bacterium
GCGAAGACCAGGGCATGATAGAAGCAGCCGAATGCGGGGCCCTGACCATAGAGAAATTGGAAGCTATGACCTGCGTCTGCTCCGTAGGTCTGGATATGATAGCCATACCCGGCGATACTCCGGCGACTTCGATATCCGGCATCATCGCCGACGAAGCTGCCATAGGAATGGTGAACCAGAAAACTACAGCCGTACGCATCATCCCTGTCATCGGCAAAAAGGTCGGCGACAGTGTAGAGTTCGGCGGACTGTTGGGCCACGCACCGGTGATGCCGGTAAACGGATTCGGCTGTTCAGACTTTGTCAGTCGCGAGGGCCGCATTCCGGCTCCTATTCACAGTTTCAAGAATTAGAGAGGGCGACTAAAAAGGGTACTTTCTGCATTATACTCGATTCGAAAATCCTCATGTACGACAGTACACTCCGGTTTTTTCATCTTCGCAAGCCTTGAAATTCCTCCTTTTTAGTCACCCTCTTGCAGTGTGTCAGAATTGATAAAATGCAAGGCATTGAGGGTGAGGGCGACAGGGTTACTTCCCTATAGAGACGATTTTTTGTTTTTACGAATTATTGTTATATTTGCATAAACGAATGGAGGAAACGAGTTCTGTAGTTTTACAGAACTCATTTTAATTGTTGTATCCGTTCGTCGGACATTATTTGACAGACATTAAAACATAAATTTTATGGCAATACATTATATGACTCAGGACGGTCTCGACAAGCTCAAGAAGGAATTGGCGGACGCCATAGCCCAGAGACCGGTGATTTCTGCGCAGATAGCGGAAGCGAGGGACAAGGGTGACCTGTCCGAAAACGCAGAGTATGAAGCGGCGCGTGAGGCGCAGGGACTTTTGGAACTGAACATATCCAAACTGCAGGACCTCGTGGCCAATGCCCGTGTGATAGACGAATCGCAGATAGGTACCGAAAAAGTCCAGATGCTGAACAAGGTAAAGGTCAAAAACCTGAATACGAAACAGATCATGGAGTTTTCTTTGGTCGGGGAAAGCGAAGCCGACTTCGCTGCGGGCAAATTGGCTGCCACCACACCTATCGGACGTGCCTTGATGGGGCATTCCAAGGGCGAAATCGTGGAGGCGAAAGTCCCTTCCGGCATCATAAAGTTCGAGATTCTCGACATCACCCTGTAACAGAGCACTGACATGGCTACCATTTTTTCTAAAATAGCCGCCGGCGAAATACCTTCGTACAAGGTGGCGGAAACAGCGGACTATTACGCATTCCTCGATATAAATCCATTGGCCGAAGGCCACACTCTCGTGATTCCGAGAAAGGTCGAGAAGGATTATATATTCGATCTCGACGATGATACCTATGCCGGGCTGTGCGCTTTTGCAAAGAAGGTGGCAGTGGCGATAGGCCGTGCCATTCCGTGCAAAAGGGTAGGTGTCGCCGTACTCGGGATGGAGGTCCCTCATACGCACATACATCTTGTGCCCCTGAATTCCGAAGCCGATCTGGATTTCCGCAAGAAGAAAATGGAACTGGCCCCGGAGGAATTCGACAGAATAGCGAAATCGATAGCTGCTGAATATGAAAAGCTCTAAGAATATTTGTTTCGGCGCCGTGCTGCTGTTCGGCGCAGCTGTTGTGGCCGGCTGCAGCAGGCAGGCAAAACTGTCCGTAGAGATAGCCGATGCTCCTGAGTCCGAAATCGTACTGATGCAGCAGAATGTCAACAGATACGATGTCTTGGATACGGTGAAGACGGATGCTGCCGGCAAATTCACTTACAAGGTGAAGCTGGAAAAGGGCGACCCGGACTTCGTCTACCTGTACAGAAACGGCAGGAAGATATCCTCTCTTCTTTTGTCCTGCGGGGACAGGGTGTCGGTGGTGGCCGATACTGTGGGAAACTACAGTGTTTCCGGCTCGGAAGAATCCGAGAAACTGAGGCAGGTGGATTCCGACTACACGGCATTTTCCGAGGCGATGGATTCATTGGCTGCAGAGGTGAATGCTGCCGGCAATGATGGGAAGGCTGCGGCGGAACTCGGTACGAAGATGACCAAGATGTATACGGACTATTACAGGAAATGCGTCCGTTATGTCATGGAAAACTCCAAGTCGCTGACCGTGATTCCGGTGTTTTATCAGACGGTGTCCAACAGTTTCTATGTCTTTTCCCAGGATACGGACGCCCTTCATTTCAAGAATGTCGCTGATTCGCTTGCCGCTGTATACCCTGATTCCAAGTATGTAAGGGCATTGAAGCAGGAAGCCGAATCGAGATCGAAACAGCTGGAGTTGAGGGTCAGGATGCAGACAGCCGAGTCTGTAGGTTTTTTAGATATGGAAATGCCTGATACTCAGGGGAAGAAAGTTCGTCTCGGCGAGTTGGACGCCAAGGCAATACTGCTTTATTTCTGGTCGCCGGACGATGCCCTCCAGAAGATGTTCAACCTTGATGTGATGAAAAAGGTCTATGCGGACTATAAGGACAGGGGATTGGAGATTTATCAGGTGGCGGTAGCTTCCGACAAACCGGCCTGGGCCCGTGTCGTTTCCGC
>CALUSD010000043.1 GCA_944323295.1 uncultured Bacteroidales bacterium
GACAGCGAAAAGAACGCCTGTCCCAAGGCTGCCGCACAGACAGAGGCGTCTATCTTCGAGAAATCCGGCTGGAAAAGATATTTCAGACCCTCTCCGGCTCCAGGCAGGGTCGCAGCACGCACCGCTATGAAAATAATCAGGATGAAAAGCAGCGGCATCATCACCTTGCCGAATTTTTCGATGCCGGACTTGACGCCGGCAATGATGATAAATGCCGTGAGCAGCAGGAAAATCGTATGCCCTGTAATAGGAGCCCATACCGATGATATGAAACGCCCGAACATCGTTCCCATCTCCGACTGAGTAGTACCGGCAGTAAATTCCAATGTCAACGACTTGAAGAAATACTCGACGGACCAGCCTCCTACGACACTATAGTACGACACAACGATGATGGGAGTCACCACGGATACCGCACCGAGCCATTTCCACTTGGTCCCCGGTGCCAATTTCTTGAATGCCCCGTAAGCATTCGCATGGCTTCTCCTCCCTACTACGACCTCCGACATGAAAATCGGCAGGCACAGCAGGAATACGCAGAAGATATAGACAAAAACGAAAGCAGCCCCGCCGTATGACCCTACAAGATACGGGAACCTCCACAAATTGCCCAGCCCGATAGCCGAGCCGGCCATTGCCACCAAAACACCGAAACGATTGCCAAAATTTTCTCTTTCCATAAATTATAATTGCTCTTTTCTGCGATATGCCACGAATTCGAATTCCACACCTGAGGCCTCGTCCGTCATCCGCTCAGACCGAGACTCTTCCTCCCAGATTTCAGGCGAGATTTCCGGAAAAAAAGTATCCGCATCATCCACGACAAGATGGACTTCAGTGATATAAAGCCTGTCGGCCAATTCCATCGCCTGCCGGTAGATTTCGCCTCCGCCTATGACAAAACATCTGTCCGAAGTTTCGGACAATGCCGGTGTATCCTGACGGCCTGCGGCCAATCCAAACGCTTCTTCCAAGGAATGTGCGACAATGGCTCCGTCCGCAACGCTGTCGGAGCGAGAAACCACGATATTGCACCGTTTGGGAAGAGGGCGCCCGATAGATTCGAACGTCTTGCGCCCCATAATGACAGCGCTTCCCGTAGTCAAAGTCCGGAAATATTTCATATCCGCCGGAATATGCCACAAAAGAGCATTATCCCTGCCTATAGCCCCGTTATCGGCCACCGCCGCTATCATGCATTTTTCCATTATATAATATGTTGCGCCTGTTTAACAAATCTCTTTCCTGTCATCCCGAGCAATGTTATCCCGAGCAATGTCATCTCGAGCGCAGTCGCTTACTTGTCATCTCGAGCGGAGCCGAGAGATCTGCTCATAGAACAGTCCGTAATATCGACAGATCTCTCGACTGCGTAATATTAACAGATCTCTCGACTTCGCCTGCGGCTTCGCTCGAGATGACAACAGTGCGTCGCCGCAATGCCCCCGTTATCGTCCAATCCATCCCGCCGGTGCGTCAGAACGGGTGCAGTGCAAGGCATCAAGGGCGACGGCGAAGGGAGTTTACTCCCCGTAAATGACCAAGCCGGAGTCCCGCAGATAACGCCGCAATGCGCCCGTTCTGACGCACCGGGCTATACTGCTACGGGAGCCTTGATAGCAGGCCAAGGCTCATACCCCTCCACCGCAAAATCCTCATATTCAAACGCAAAGATATCCTTTTTGTCAGGATTGATTATCATTTTCGGAAGAGGACGAGGCTCACGCGAAAGCTGGAGAGCTACCTGGTCGAAATGATTGCGGTAAATATGAGTATCGCCGGTAGTATGTATGAATTCTCCAGGCTCATAACCGCAGACCTGTGCGATCATCATGGTCAGGAGTGCGTATGAAGCGATGTTGAACGGTACGCCGAGGAAGACATCCGCGCTGCGCTGATAAAGCTGGCAGGAAAGTTTGTTTTCCGCGACATAGAACTGGAAAAGAGTATGGCAAGGAGGCAAAGCCATCTTGTCCACCTCAGCGACATTCCAGGCAGAGACTATCATGCGGCGCGAATCGGGATGCTGTTTCAATGTTTCTATCACATTGGACAACTGGTCTATGGTACCGCCGTCAGGAGTCGGCCAGCTGCGCCACTGATGTCCGTAAACAGGCCCGAGATCTCCGTTTTCATCCGCCCACTCGTCCCAGATGGAAACGCCATGGTCTTTCAGGTATTTTATGTTCGTATCCCCCGAAATGAACCACAAGAGTTCATATATGACGGATTTCAGATGCACTTTCTTGGTGGTCAGCAAAGGAAAGCCTTTGCTCAGATCGAATCGCATCTGATATCCGAATATGCTTTGGGTCCCCACTCCGGTACGGTCCGTCTTCATCGTCCCATGCTCCCGGATATACCTCAATAAATCCAAATATTGTTTCATACAATTTATGTTCTGTAAAACAGATCTCCCTGATTCAGTCGTGCTTCTGTTGTCATCTCGAGCGGAGCGAAGCGCAGTCGAGAGATCTGCTCATAGAACAGGCTGTAATATTGACAGATCTCTCGACTACGCCTGCGGCTTCGCTCGAGATGACAATCTCCCGTAAATGACCGAGCCGGAGTCCCGCAGATAACGCCGCAATGCGCCCGTTATCACGCACCGACCCCGAAGGCGAAAATAATAGCTTCCCGATAAGTCTCCCCCGGCCTCAACACCGTAGAAGGATAGTCCGGCCTGTTGGGCGAATCAGGATATCTCTGACACTCCATAGCCACGCCCTCATAGTCATTGTAGCTTCTGCCGCATTTGCCTTCCGGACAGCCTGCAAGCCAGTTTCCGGTATATATCTGTATGCCCGGCTGCGTAGTATAGACCTGAAGGACACGTCCGCTTTCAGGAGAATAAAGTTCCGCAGCGAAACGCACGGATTCTCCGGCGCTCCCGTCTATGATCCAGCAGTTGTCATATCCTTTACCGTATTTCAATGCGGGAAAATCGGCATTTATATCCCGGCCTATCGGTTTGGCCGTGACGAAATCCATAGGCGTTCCTGCCACAGGCTCGCTCTCGCCGAGAGGAATCAGGGTATCGTCGGTAGGCAGATATTCGGATGCATTGAGTTTCAGAACATGACCGAGGATGTCGCCATTGCCTTCACCGTTCAGGTTGAAATAGGCGTGATTCGTCAGATTCACGATGGTAGGGGCATCGGCTTCCGCCGTCAGAATCAGCGTAAGCTCATTCTTTTCGGACCACTCGTATCGAGCTACGGCTTTCAAAGCTCCGGGATAGCCCATTTCTCCATCTTCGGAATAATAGAGGAATTCCACTCCTCCGTCTTTCTCTCGGCTTTCCCACACTTTATTCTGAAAGCCTTCCGGGCCGCCATGAAGATGATTCGGTCCGTTATTGACCGGAAGGTCATACTCTTTTCCGTCCAAAACGAAGTGGCCTTTCGCAATTCTGTTGGCATATCTGCCCGGCACTTTTCCCAAACATGGGCCGTCGTTGAAATAGCTCAGGGCATCCTTGTAGCCCAAGGCTACGTCTGCCAGATTTCCGTTCCTGTCGGGAACGACTACTGACACGATGCCGGCACCGATACTCGACAATTCCACATAAGCGCCGGAATCATTTGTCATTCTGTACTTGAAAATTTCCTTTCCGCACGGAGATTTTCCCCAGAGTTCTTTTTCTGTTTTCATAATTATATGGTTTTAAATCTGCACATTCTCCAACCAGAAAAACAGCCTTTCCTGCGGGGCGTCTTTCATCAGCACGGTCTTGTCACGATCCAAAAGGTAGAGAGACGGTATCGCGCGCACATTGTACAGGACATCGGTCCGGATGACATAGTCCGGATCATAGCCGTTGTACCAGTTCCGAGGATAAATCGGCATGTATTTGCGCCACTCGGAAAGATCAGTATCTATATAAATATTCAGAACGGCCAGGCGCCCGGAAGATATCATTTCCGATGCCTTGACGCTCGAATCCAGCACATCGATAATCTCCTTGCATGCCGTGCAGCCGGGGTTGCTGAAAAACAGGATGACATAATCGGCATCGATTCCGTAAAGCGTATGGTTTCTGCCGTTTTCATCTCTGAAACGGAAATCGGCAGCCTTGGTCCCCACCTGGTTCAAAGCACACATCTTCGCATCGTATTCATAGCCGGGCTTCCTGTCATCGGGAGTAAATTCACTCTTGGACAGGCCCTCCACGAACGGGAGATAGTAATCCTCGTTTCGGTAGGGAGAATTGGCATCGTAAAGATACAGACGGGTCAGGTCCGACAATGTTTCGAAAACATTCGAAGCCGTATCTTTCTGTTCCACGGCGGAAATCCGCCGAAACAATGCCGACACTGCCTTGACCGCAGTTTCAGGTCCGGCCATTTCCACAATGGCTAAAAAATTCGCATACTCCTGTTCTATCTCGCTCGCCTTTACGCCGTTTACAGTCACCGAATCGCAGCGGTAAAGCTGCGTCGTATCGGTAAAATCGTCCCAGTAGTGCTCGGATAGATAAGCCGCAGCTTCAGCCTTGTCCGTCAGCATTGCCGGAGCACTCGGTTTCGGAAACGGTCTCGGCTGAAAAACATCATCGCGCTGCTGCCCGCAAGAGGCAACAGCGGCGACGACAATCATTGCGCAAGCAGACAACTTTTTCATCATAGCATGTTCATTGGCCGCAGGCCGGCTTACTCATTGGCGACAGCCAGCTCGGCCTGGGAAATATTGATGATGAAGTCTCCTATCTTTTCGAGCTCGGAAACGATATCCATATAGAACACGCCCGTCTGATAGTTGTAGCTGTTGCTTTCGAGATTGACTATATGCTCTTCTCTCAAGGCGTTGCGATATTCGTTGATCTGAATTTCGGAATCCGTGGCATTCGAAATATCGTTCAGTTCGGAATACTTCTTCTTGAGATTCTCGATCATTGCCTCGTAGGCACTGTCCACCAAATCCATCATCTTGTTCAGCCGCCTCAACATGGCATCATCGAAGTCCTTGCCGTGGATATTCTTGCGCTGGAGCATACGCCCTATGGCCTCTCCGGAGTCCCCGAGGCTTTCCATCTCGCCTATAATCTTGTACATGGCCTTGATACGCGCTCCGGACTCTTCGCTGATTTCCGACTTGGACACCTCGTTCAGATAGGATGCTATTTCGAATTCCACCCTGTCGGTGATTTCCTCGTACTTGACGAGTTTCTGGTTCAGCTCTTCGAACTTGTCCTTGTCGGTTTCATTCACCGCCTGCCTGACATACCCGAAACCTTTCTGGCAAATCTCGGCAAAATGCACGATTTCCTGTTTGGCTTCGTCCAAAGACAGTTCCGCAGTACTCAAAGGACCGCCCTGGATAAACCTGAGCCTGAAAATCTCTTCGTCGCCGGCAGGACTTTTCACCATCCATGTCACGAGTTTCTCGATGACCGGCACGAACCATATCAGAATGCAGGTGTTTATGGTGTTGAACAATGTATGCAGCATGGACACGCCGTAAAGTGCGGATGTCTGGAGGGCCGCATATTCGTCGGTCCCGGGCTGGGCATCCGAGAAGTTGGAAGTCAGCGGGTTAGGATAGCCGAGAGCCTCCACGATGATACCTATCAGTTTCAGGAACGGCTTGTAAAGGATGAGCACCCAGATGACACCGAAGACATTGAATACCGTATGCGCACGCGCAGCCCTTTTGGCCGATACGTTTGCCACTGCCGCGGCAATATTGGCGGTAATGGTCGTTCCGATATTCTCTCCCAATACCATGGCCGTGGCAATGTCGAAAGGTATCCATCCTGCATTCACCATCACGAGGGTCAAAGCCATCGTAGCACTCGAAGACTGCAGAACGATAGTGAGCAGAGTGCCTATCAGGACAAACAGGAGCACCGAGCCATAGCCGTAGCCCGACCATTGCTGGAGAAATGCCAGGACTTCAGGCGACTGGTTCAGATCCGGAACGGAATTTTTCAGGAAATTGAGGCCGAGAAACAGGAGGGCGAAACCTATGATGAATTCGCCGATGCTCTTGTTCTTGCTTTTCTTGGCTACGAAAAAGATGAATCCCAAGGCCATCAGCGGAATAGACAGCGAGGCGATGTCCACGGTAAATCCGAGGATGGAAATAAGCCATGCCGTGACCGTAGTACCGATATTGGCTCCCATTATCACGCCTATGGCATTGGCAAGAGAGAGCAGCCCCGCATTCACGAAACTGACCACCATCACGGTAGTGGCGCTCGAAGACTGTATGACGGCAGTGATGCCAAGACCCGTAAGCACCTGTTTGAAAGGAGTGGATGTCATCGAGGCCAAAAACGAGCGCAGCCTGTCTCCTGCTGCTTTCTGAAGCCCCTCGCTCATAAGCGTCATTCCGTAAAGGAACATTCCCAAGGCGCCTAAGAGCGTAACGATTTGAAGTATGATCTGCATATTATAGCGGTTATAGTGCCCACAAAAATACGTATTTTTTTACTTTGTCAAACTGCCTGCACATCGAAAAAATGCAATGGCTTCCTGATTTATTTCGTAAATTGCCGCACTTTTCGATTCCTGACATGAAGCCTGCACTGAAATATATCCTGACTATGGCGCTGTGCTGTCTGCCTGGAGCGGCTTCCGCACAGTTTTACTTGAGCGGAGACGATCCGGCATCCGCCAGGTGGAAATACATCGAAAGCCCGCACTTCAAAGTGATTTATCCGGAGCCGCTCGACACTATGGCGGCGGACTACGCGGCCGAACTCGAAAAATACAGACTGCCTGTATCGCGAAGTGCGGGATTCGCCCCGGGAGAAATGATCCGCGGAAAAATGCCGGTCGTCCTGCACCCGTACAGCGCCGTAGCAAACGGATTAGTGGTATGGGCGCCGAAACGTATGGATCTTTACACATCGCCGCAAGCCTACGGGCCTGAGCCGATGCCCTGGAAAACGATGCTCTCCATACACGAATCCCGGCACGTGGCCCAGATGCAGTTCGGTCTGAGCCGCTGTTTCCGGCCTTTCAGATATGTTCTCGGTGAAATGTTCGCAGGAGCCATGGCCGGAATCTACCCTGACAAATGGCTCCTCGAAGGTGATGCCGTAGTAGCGGAAACAGCCCTGTCACGCTCGGGACGCGGACGCACAGGCGATTTCATGAACTATTACCGCATCGCTTTCGACCATGGCGACTTCCGGGATGCCGACCGCTGGGCATACGGCTCATACTGGCACTACACTCCAGACCATTACGCTTTCGGCTACATGACCCTGAGCGGAATCAGGTATCTGTACGACGTGCCCGATTTTACAGGACAGCTGCTGACACACTATGCCGGACGGCCTTACGACATAGTGGCCAGGAATACGGTCAGCCGGAAACTTACAGGAAAAAAATTCCGTGCCCTCGTCTCCGAATCCATGCGGATGTATCATGAAATGTGGACGGAAGATGCCGGGAAGCGCAGGCCGTTTTCAGAATATGAGAAAATCCTCGACACTCCGGCAGTTCATACGGAATATTCCGACAATCTTCTCATGGACGGAGACTTGTATTCGCTGAAAGAAAGTTTCAACAAAAGCCGCAGATTGGTAAAAATCGATGACGACGGCAGGGAAACCGTCATTTCTTCGTTCGGGAGCGAAACTGGCATGCTGACATGGTCGGAAAAGCACGACAGGATGTACTGGAGCGAAACGGTACCCGACACGCGCTGGTCCCTGAAATACGACTCCGCCATCAGATATATGGATTCGGATTCCGGGAAAAAGAAAACGCTGCTCGGAGGCGGAAGATTTTTCAACCCGTGCCTCTCGCCCTCGGAAGACCTGATAGCCGTCACTGAATACATGGATGACGGGAAATCGCGCTTGTGCATAATAGATGCTTCTGACGGCGCCATCCGGCATTCCGTCCCGCTTCCGGACTCTCTTCAGCTCGTGGAAACCGCATGGATAGGCGACACCGTCTACGGGACCGCCATCTCCGACAACGGCTACGGGATATACAATATAGAAATACCGGATGCCGTTTCCGGCAATGACCGCATCATCCCGGCAAAAGCCGGAAAAGTCTGGAAAGAAACCCTCGCGCCTTCGCCCGTAATGATTTCCAACATCGGAGCCGAAGACGGCATGCTGATGTTCACTTCCGACAGGACCGGGGTCAATGAAATGTATCTGTTGGACCCCATGACCGGACGGGCCTGGCAGGAAACTTCTTTCCGATACGGCAGTTCCGACTATGTTTTCAGCGAAGACGGGGAGTATCTGATGTGCTCCATCAGGGACATGAGCGGCTCTCCTTTGGTAAAAGTCCGGAAAGAAAACCTTCTGCACAGGGAAGTGGATTTTTTCGACCGGTATGAATGGAAGGTCGCCGATTTTCTGAGCCGTCAGGAAAAAGACATTGCCGACGCACGGAATATTGCCCCGGCACAAAACAGCGACATTGCCCCGGCATCGGAATCTTCGGATTCTTCCTCCACTGTCATTTCAGAGCCCCGCAGATTCCGTAAATTCCCGAATCTGTTCAATCTCCACTCATGGGCTCCCGTCTATTTCGACTATGACAACATCAGCAGCGGCAGCTACGAAGACTATTACAGCTACGCCTCCGTCGGCGCCACCGCCCTGTTCCAGAACAGGCTCAGCACCTTCACCGGATTCCTCGGCTACTCTTTCCATCCGGACCCATTCGGGAAATGGAGGCATTCCGGACACGTGAAATTCACGTATTCCGGACTCTACCCTGTCATCGAAGCCTCGTTC
>CALUSD010000044.1 GCA_944323295.1 uncultured Bacteroidales bacterium
CGCTGCCGTCATTCGTGGCCAACGAGATACGTTCCAGAGTCTGAGTACCGGTCATACCGAGCCTGAGTACGCCTCCGATATTCTTGAATTCCAAGTTGGTATCGGTACTGTATGCCATCATCGGCATGTTCCTGAAACTTTCCCCGTATGAATAGTAATAAGGGAAACTCAGCGCATAGTAGTCATTGTGCAGACCGCCGCCTCGTCCCACATACGCGACATACTCGAGACTTTCCGCCACGCCCTCGACCGTAGCCATGGCAGGATCATCAGGATTCGGAATGACCTGATACTCCTGATAGTTGATGTTGACCCAGTCGCCTTCGTTCCAGATGACACGACCGTCCTCTTCAAGAGTGGTTTTGGTGCCGTGCCCGGCAATGGCTTCAGAGCCTCTGATAGTGATTGTGACTGTTTTCTGATCCGACAGAGAAGTGTCGGGAAGAAGTTCCTCAGTTCGGGAACACAGGGTGAAGAGTAGCGGCGCTGCTGCGAGCAATATCAGGCTTCCCCCCCCCATTGATTTTTCAGACATGAGTTAGATATTGTTTATTGTTAATAATTTATTGTCAATAGTTTCAGTTTCAGGCTGACAAAGTTAGCGTTTGTTTTTGGTATTTACAATGCCCCCCCCCGAAAAAAATTTTGATTTTTTATCATCTCGAGAGGCAGAGCAGTGTCCTTGGAGAGACATGCCGCTTGTCATCTCGAGCGGCATGACACCCAGCGGATGATCTGCTTTGTTGTCATCTCGAGCGCAGTCGAGAGATCTGCTTATAATCATGCCTCGATATATTTACAGATCTCTCCACTCCGGGCTTAGCCCTCCGGTCGAGATGACAAAAGAGGCGGACAAGGGAGTTTACTCACGTAAATGACCGCCGTCCGAATCCGAAGCAACGCCGCAATGCGCCCCTTATTCCGCCTCGGAATACCAGCCGCCGCCGAGAGCCTTGTACAAATCCACCAACACCCTGTACTCCTGCATAATCGCATTGCTCAGCTCCACCTGGGAACTGAAATAGGATCTCTGGGCATCGAGCACGTCTATGTATCTGATGGCTCCGTTTATGTATTGAATGTTGGTGAGGGAAACGTATTGTTTGGAAGCCTCTTGAAGATCGAATTTGAGACTTGTGTTTTCGACGGCGGAATTGTAGCTGACCACGGCATCGTAAACCTCCTTGAACGCCTGGAGCACATCCTTTTCATAACTCAGACGGGACTGATTGTATCGTGCGACCGCCGCCTTGAAATTCGCCTTGCGTTTGCCGAATTCGAACACGGGAGCTACGACGTTGCCGAGAAGATAATAGTATGGAGCCTTGATGATGTTCTCAAGGGTATTTGTCTCGGTGCCTCCGTCGAATGAAATGGTAAATGTGGGAAAACGTTCCGCCTGCGCCACGCCTACGGCTGCCTCCGCCGCACGAAGTTCCATCTCAGACTGACGGAGATCCGGGCGGCGCGTAAGGAGCTGGGAAGGGACGCCTAACGGAACATCCTTTCTGTAAGACAGTTCGAAAGGAATAGTCGAACGTTCTATGTGTTTCGGATACGAGCCGGTAAGAAAGGCCATCTCGCTCTCTTTCATGGCGATTTTCCTCTCGAGGTCAGGCACGAGAGCCGCAGTGGTGGCTCGCTCCACCAATGCCTGCTGGTACGGGATATCGGATGTAAGACCGCCGTCCAGCCTCAGTTTTGCCTTCTGAACGCCCTCGTCCCGGGTCTGCAAAGTCCGTTTTACGATGAGAAGTTCATTGTCCAAGGCCAAAAGATCGAAATAGGTATTGGCCACTTCGGCTATGAGGGAAATCCTCAACGCCCGCTGAGCCTCCACGCTTGCAAGATATTCCGCCAATTTCTCCTTGCTTGCCCATCTGAGATGCCCCCAGAGATCGATTTCCCAGGAAAAACGGCCTATGACGCTGGCTACGGGGTCGTCTGCCGGGTCCTTTCCGGAATAATTGGTATATTCGTTCTCCCCGTATGCCCTCACTGAAAGAGACGGCCAGAGTTCGGAACGCTGTATTCTGTAGCGGTACTCCATCTCGCGAAGTCTCTCGGCAGCCACAAGCATGTCCTTGTTGTATTCGAGGGCTGTCTTGATCAGATGATGCAGGGTGGTGTCCGGATAAATTTTCCACCATTCCAAATCCGCCAATGTCAGCGTATCCGTACCGGATTCGGCAGTGAAAGTCTCCGGAAGATCCAGTTCAGGCGCCGCGCAATGCTTGGCCGGAGAGCAGGACATCGCCGTTGTCCCGAGAATGAGGGCCATGACCGCTATCATTGCCGGACCATTGCCGGACGGCATCCGTATATTCTTTCTTTTTTTCGACATTTTTTCCTTCAGTTTATAAATCCGGACGAAGAAGAACGGCACGAAAACGATACCGATGGTGATCGCCACTATCATTCCGAAAAAGACGCCGGTACCTATGTCGCGGCGGCTTGCCGAGCCCGGTCCGGTAGCAAAGACGAGAGGCAGCATGCCGAGGATGAAAGCTAACGAAGTCATCACGATAGGCCGGAAACGCAGATGAGCGGCAGTGACTGTGGCTTCTTCAAGAGGCTTTCCTTTTTCGACCTCTTCTTTGGCGAATTCGACGATGAGGATGGCGTTCTTCGCCACGAGCCCCACGAGCATCACCAACCCGATAAGGAAATAAACGTTGCTCTCGTATCCGAGGACCCATACGCCGAAATATGCTCCGGCAATGGCAATCGGCAGAGTAAGAAGCACCGCTACCGGAATCGACCAGCTTTCATACTGCGCGGCTAAGAAAAGGAATACGAAAAGCAGGGCAAGGCCCAAAACGAGACCTGTCTGTCCGCCCTCTTTCTTTTCCTGATAGGACAGACCGCTCCATTCGATGCCGATGTTGTCCGGAAGATGCTCCTTGGCCAATTCTTCAAGGAGGTCCATCGCCTGGCCGGAGCTGTATCCGTGGGCGGCTTCTCCGTTGAGAGTCACGGCGTAGTACATGTTGAAGCGGTTGATGGTGCCCGGACCTGTGGTATAGGATGTAGTACCGAGGGCATTGACAGGGACCATCGCCCCGTTGGAACTCTTGACGAAGAAAAGATTCAGATTCTCCTTATGTGCCCGGTACGGTGCATCAGCCTGGATATAGACTCGGTACACGCGGTTGAACATGTTGAAATCGTTCACGTAGATGGAGCCGGTAAAGGCTTTCAGAGTAGAGAATACGTCCGAAAGCGGCACGCCGACCATCTGTATCTTGTCCCTGTCCGCATCGAAAAAAAGCTGAGGAATGTCTTTCTGGACATTCGTGGATAGACCGGTCAGTTCTTTCCGCTGCGACGCATAATACATCAGGGTATCGGCAGCCCGCTGGAGTTCCTCGTAGGTGGCATCACCCCTTGCTTCGAGCACCATGGAGAAACCGCCGGAAGTTCCGAGACCCGGAATGACGGCCGGTGTGCTCAGATAGACCTTGCTTTCCGGATAAAGCGAAAGAGAATCGCGCACAAGAGCCATGGTCTTGTTTATGTCCGTCTCTTTTCTCTCTTTCCACGGCTTCAGGATGACGGTCAGCTGACTGTTCGACTGGCTGCTTCCTACACGGGGACTGGAGCCGGTCACGTTCAGAACGTACTGGATATCCGGCTGGCGCATGAGGAAATCCATTGCACGTTCCGTCACGATGCGCGACCTCTCGAGCGTGGAGCCTACCGGAAGTTCGAGCTCTACGGTAAAGTAGCCCTGGTCTTCCTTGGGCATGAAGCTGGTAGGCACCAACTTGGAAAAGAGCCAGATGCATACGATAGTCACCCCGAACAGGGCGAACATCCTGCGAGGATTGCGCAAGCCCTTGCGGATCATCTTTTCGTAAAAAGAGTTGCCTGCGGCAAAGCCGTCGTTTATTTTCCTGAATATGAAATTCTTCTTCTGCCCCGGCTGCTCGGGTTTGAGGAATTTGGAGCACATAACCGGGCTGAGTGTCAGCGCCACTATCGTGGAAATAATGACGGATACGGCTATGGTGATGGTAAACTGCCTGAAAAGAAGTCCGGTAATGCCTGAAAGGAAGCTGACAGGGACAAAAACGGCACAGAGCACGAGAGACATCGCTATAAGTGCGCTACCGATACCGCTCATGGCCTTTTTCGTCGCTTCGTACGGAGACAGATGTTCTTCATTCATGATTCTGTCCACGTTTTCCACCACGACTATGGCGTCATCCACTACGATACCTATGGCCAATATAAGTCCGAGAAGCGTCATCATGTTCAGCGAGAAGCCGAAAATGAGCATGATGCCGAAAGTACCGATGAGGGATATGGGCACGGCTATCGCCGGAATGAGGGTGGCGCGCCAGCTCTGCAATGAGAGGAAGACCACGAGTATCACGAGCAGAAGGGCTTCGAAAAGCGTCCTGTACACGTGATGGATGGATTCGGAGATATAAGTGGTCATGTCGAAAGGTATGTCGTATGTAATACCTTCCGGGAATGATTTAGAGATTTCCTCCATCTCTTTCTTGACATTCTCGGCCACTTCGAGAGCATTGGCTCCAGGAAGCATGTAAACGTCCATCACTGCGGCATTTCCTCCGTTTATACCGCTCTCCGTATTATAGGACTGGGCCTCTAACGATACTCTGGCCACGTCTTTCAGTCTGATGATGGACCCGTCCTGACCGGCTCTGATGACGATATTCTCGAACTGGCTCACGGAAGAAAGCCTGCCTGTCGCGGTGATGGGGATGGTGACATCCACGTTTTCTATGGGCTGCTGACCCAGGACGCCGGCTGCCGATTCCCTGTTCTGATCTTTCAGAGCGTTCTGCAGATCCCTGACAGTCAGGCCGAGACTGGCCAATTTGTCCGGCTGCACCCATATCTGCATGGCATAGTAGCGGCTGCCGACATTCGAGACGCGGCCTACTCCCGGGACACGGCGGAGCATGTCGAGGACGTTCAGCGTAGCATAGTTGCTGAGGTATATCTCGTCGAATTTCGGGTCATCGGTGAGCAGGGTGACGGTCACCAATTTGTTGGCAGCCACTTTTTCCACAGAAATACCGTTCTGCACCACCTCTGCCGGGAGACGGGCCTCCGCCTGCTTGACCCTGTTCTGGACTTCTACCGCGGCAAGATCCGGGTTGCTGGAAATGTCGAAAGTGATATTGGCCGTAAAACTTCCCGAATTGGTGTTTTTCGACTCCATATAGAGCATGCCCGGAGTGCCGTTCAGCTCCTGTTCGATAGGAGTGGCTACTGCCTGGGCCACCGTCTGGGCATTCGCGCCCGGGTAAGAAGCCGTGACGCGGACTACCGGAGGCACGATTTCCGGATACTGGTCTACCGGAAGAAGGGTAAGGCCGATCAGACCGACGAGAACTATTATTATGGATATGACAGTCGAAAATACGGGCCTGTCTATAAAGAAATCTAATTTCATGCGTTATACTGTTCTGGCTTTCTGGCCGTGGGAAAGTTTGTGATAGCCTTCGACTACGATGCGTTCGCCAGGCAGAAGACCGCGTTCCACGACAGTCATATTGCCTGTCTCAGGCCCTAATTCTATGAAACGTTTTTCAGCGATTCCGTCATTTCTCAGGACGAAAATATATGCCGCGCTTTTTTCCGTAATAATGGCTTTGGTCGGAACGACCACCGCATCTTCCCTCACGTCGAGAAGCAGGGTCACGTTCGTAAACTGTCCAGGAAGAAGTTCATGGTCCGGATTCGGCATTTCGGCTCTGACCGAGAATGTCCCGGAACGGGAATCCACCTGAGGGTCGGCGAAGTCCACGAGTCCTCTGTATTTATAGACGGACTTGTCTGCAAGAGTGATGGTGACATACGGATCCCAGGTCCTTATGGAGTCTTTCTGTCCGAGGCTGACGTTGCGTGACTTGCTTATCTGATAGTCGACGTCCGTCATCTTGAACTCCACGAGAACCGTATCGCTCTTGACGACATTGGCCAAAAGCGACTGGCCGCCAGGACCTACCAAAGTGCCGATGTCCACGTGTCTCTCGCTGATATATCCGCTTATCGGGGAACGCACCGTCGTATAGCTCAGGGCAAGCTCGTCCTGTGTCAGGTCGGCCTGGCTCATAAGCACTTCCGCATTCGCGCTCTCGTATGCGGCTATGGCGTTGTCCAGGTCGAGCTGGCTGGCTGCGTTCTGCTCGAAAAGCGGGCGGATTCTGTTCAGGTCACGCTCGGCCTTCTGTGCAAGGGCCTTGTTGCGTTCGAGCTCCGCACGCGCCCTGTCGGCCTGGGCCTGGTACTGCCGCGGGTCTATTATGAACAGTATCTGGTCTTTCTTCACGAATGTACCTTCTTCAAAAAGCATCCTTTCGAGATAGCCTTCCACACGGGCACGGACCTCGACGAACTGCTGGGCGCGAACAGTTCCAGGATATTCCCCGTAAAGCTCCACATCCTGGGTGGTAACCGTCTCGGTCATCACTGTCGGGATGTCTTCCTGCGGAGGTTCCGGCCTCGTGAGCCATACGATAAGGGCTGCTACAGCGATGATGACCGCAGCCGCCGCGACCCAGAATTTCCAACTCGATTTCTTGATTTTCACGACCACGTATTGAGAGCGTCTGTCGATACTGCTGTATGTTTTTTTGAAAATATTCGTTTCTTTCATATACGAAAATATTTTGGGAACCGGGCAAAATTACAAAAATTATGCTTTGTTCCGGGCCCGTTTACAAATTTTTAATCGTTTTTTGGAAGTTGCAACAGCTTCCTAACATGCGCATCCCCACATATTGCTATGCTATCATCCTTATTTTTACGTATCTTTGCGCCCGTTAAACGAATTTTATGAAATTATCTGAACTGAAAACCGGGGAACGTGGAGTCGTGGTCAGGGTGAGCGGACACGGCAGTTTCCGCAAAAGGATCCTGGAACTCGGATTCATAAAGGGGAATGTGGTAAACGTGGTGCTGAATGCGCCGCTGCGCGACCCTATCGAGTACGAAGTCATCGGATATAAGATATCGCTCAGGCGCGAAGAAGCCGAGATGATAGAAGTCATCAGCGAGTCGGAGGCAAAAGAAAGTTTTGAGGGGAGGCCTGCGGCCAATGTCATCGCGGAAGACTCGCATGACGAGACGGAGTTGCTGGCGCAACGCATGAAAGACCTTGCGGAACAGCGCAGACACGTCATCAGAGTAGCGTTGGTCGGCAATCCGAACTGCGGAAAGACTTCGCTTTTCAACATCGCGTCCGGAGGTCACGAGCATGTAGGGAACTACAGCGGGGTCACGGTAGATGCCAAAGAGGGGCACTTCGAATACGGCGGCTACAAGTTCGTCATAGTGGACCTTCCGGGGACCTATTCGCTGTCGGGCTTCAGCCCCGAGGAGCTGTATGTCAGGAAAAACTTGGTGGAAGAGACGCCTGACATCATAATAAACGTGGTGGATTCATCGAACTTGGAAAGGAATCTGTACCTGACGACACAGATTATCGACATGAATCTCCGCGTGGTCATGGCCCTGAACATGTACGACGAGCTTCAGGCAAAGGGAGACGAGTTAGATATCAAGACATTGGGACATCTTCTCGGCATGCCGCTCATCCCTACCGTCAGCAGGACCGGAGAAGGTATTCCGGCCCTTTTCGACAAAGTGATAGAACTGTACGAGAATCCGAATCCTTCCATAGCGAGACACATCCATATCAACCATGGAGCAGAACTCGAGCAGTCCATCGACAGGGTCAAACTTGCCATTCAGAAAAATCAGGACATAAGGTACAAATATTCGACAAGGTATCTGGCGATAAAGTTTTTGGAAAACGACAAGGAAGTCTCGGGAATCATCGACAGACTTCCGAACAAGGATGAAATCATCGCCATCCGTTTCGAAGAGCAGAAGCGTTTCGAAACCCTGATGGGTACATCTACGGAATCAGCCATAATAGATGCCAAGTATGCTTTCGTAAAGGGAGCGTTGACCGAGACATACAAGCCGGGGGCAGTCTTGAAAAAGCACAGGTCCATAACGGATAAAATCGACAGCATCGTCACGAACAAGTGGCTCGCTTTCCCGATTTTCCTTGTAATATTATATATAGTGTTTTTCGGGACATTCACTCTCGGGGAATATCCGATGCAGTGGATAGACTGGATCGTGGCGAAATTCGGCGATTTCGTATCTTCCATAATACCTGAAAACATGAGCATGATCCGCGATTTGTTCGTAGACGGCATCATAGGCGGCGTAGGGAGCGTCCTGGTGTTTTTTCCGAACATCGTGCTGCTGTATTTCTTCCTGTCGCTGCTGGAAGATTCGGGATATATGGCCAGGGCTGCATTCATCATGGACCGCCTCATGCACAAGATAGGTCTGCACGGCAAGTCATTCATACCGATGATAATGGGATTCGGCTGCAATGTACCTGCCATAATGGCTACACGGACCATCGAAAGCCGGAAAAGCCGCATGATCACGATGCTCGTGGTGCCGTTCATGTCATGTTCGGGACGGCTGCCGGTCTATCTGCTCATCGCAGGCGCGTTTTTCCCGAAATTCGGCAGCCTCGTTCTGCTCGGCATCTATGCTTTCGGGATTCTGATGGCGATACTGTCTGCAAAAATCCTGAGCCGCTTTTTCAAGGATGATGATCTGCCTTTCGTCATGGAGCTGCCTCCGTACAGGGTACCTACCTCCAAATCCATCCTGAGACATACGTGGGAAAAGGGAAAGCAATATCTGCACAAAATCTCGGGCATCATTCTGATAAGTTCCATCTTTATCTGGTTTTTAGGGTATTTTCCCAATCACGACACATATCCGGACAAGGCTTCCCAGCAGGAAAATTCATTCCTCGGCTATATAGGGAAAGGTATAGAGCCGGTTTTGGAGCCTCTCGGCTTCGACTGGCAGATGGGTGTGGGGATTCTGTCCGGCGTAGCGGCCAAGGAGCTGGTAGTCAGCTCTATGGGGGTGATGTACAGCATCGACGAGGATGTAGAGTCGGGGACCGGAGAAACGAAGCTCCAGCAGGCACTGCAGAATGCCGTCACTCCGGCTGCCGCCCTGGCTTTCATGGTGTTCGTGCTGCTGTATTTCCCTTGCATTGCGACATTCGGAGCCATAAAGGCAGAGACCGGAGGCTGGAAGTGGCCGATATTTTCGGCCGTCTATACCATAGCCGTCGCATGGATAATGGCTTTCATCGTGTATCGGATAGCGCTGCTGCTGTGAAAATCATAATAAATGGGGATTGCGCGGCACAGGGATACGGCCTATCTTTGCTGTCGGAAAATTTTTAAGGCCATAAAGTTTAAAAAAATTTCAGATCCTTTAATTGTTGTATGATTGTCTTGTCGGGCGCAGCCGGGGGTGTGCTTTCGATGAATGGTTTATTGTTGAAAGCAGATCTCTCGACTGCGCTCGAGATGACAAAAGAGCGCTGTGCGAGATGACAAAAGAGCGCTGCGGAGGATAATATTGATTATCATGAAAAACGACATCAGGATATTTTCGCCGGAAATGAAGATGGCGGATTTGATAGAAATCAATTACAGGCTTTTGGCTGTATTTTCGAGATTCGGACTGCATCTCGGCTTCGGAGAAACGACTGTTGCACGGATGTGCAATGAAAACGGAATCGATCCGGAAGCATTCATTCTGATCTGCAATATTTATTCTTACGCAGGCTACATGCCTACCGAAGATGCGTTGAAAGCCGCAGATCCCTTGTGCGTGATGAAATATCTCCGGAATTCGCATTCCTCGTATATGGAAGACGGCTTCAAGACTTTGGAACAGCTTATAGACAAAGCCATTGCGCCGTGCGCACCCGGACGGAAAAAAATCATCACCGACTTTTTCGAAGACTACAGAAAAGAAGTGGAAAAGCATTTCGAATACGAGGAGACGGTTTTTTTCCCGTATGTCGGAGCTGTCGTCGGAGGTACGGTTTCCGAGAACTATTCTGCCGCGACTTTCGAAGAAAACCACAGCAATATCGAAGAAAAACTCGACGACCTGAAAAACATAGTGATGAAGTATCTTCCGCAAGGGTGCGACCCTGTTTCGGCAAACGATGCCTTGTATGCACTGTTCGCGCTTTCAGAGGATCTTGAAAAGCATACGGATATCGAGAATCATGTCTTGGTGCCGATGGTAAACAGGCTCGAGAATAAAAAGGAGGCTTAGGATGAAGGTTTTTCTGATAATGCCGTCCAAAATAATGGCACGCGGAATCGAAGGCGTGTTCCATGACATAGGGGAATTCAAGGTAGAAGGGATAGTTTCGGACATCACGTCGAGGGAGGAAACCATGTTGAAGAATGTGTCTGCGGACGCGGTCATCGTGGATCCTGTCATTTTCCCTTTGGCCGCCAGGGCCAATGGCAAGCATTATATCGCGGAATTCACCGATGCCGCCGTAGTGGCTTTCCCGAGCATCTTTCTCGACGAAGAGACGGAGCGGCAGTACGATGCAGTCATCGGCCTGTACGACAGTCCCGCAGATGTCATCCACAAACTCAGAAATGCGGTATCGACTGTGAAAGAGAGCCCGGCATCCGACGGGAACGAACTCTCCGCGAGGGAGAAAGACATCCTGATATGCGTAGCGAAAGGACTGATAAACAAGGAAATCGCCGATCTGTTCAATATTTCCATCCATACCGTGATTTCACACAGGCGGAATATTACACGCAAGACCGGCATCAAAACTGTAGCCGGTCTCACGGTATATGCTCTGCTGAACAATCTTATAGACGCGTCTTCGGTAGAGTAGGGTTGGCGACCCAAAACGAAGAAAGTCCCCTTTTGGGTCGCCATTTTTACCATCCGGGATTGTTGTCGGTAATAGCTTTGTTCACTGAAAGTTCCAGTTCCGGAATCGGCATCAGAAGATGTTTCTGATCCACGTTTCTGAAAGATCTGGCCATCATTTCCGGCCCGGTAGGGGTAGTGTTCATCGGGAAGCCGGAGCCTGACTGGGTAAAAATCGGGTTGTCCACTTCCGTACCAGAGCCCTCGTCATACACTTTCAGAGGAATGGCTGCTATTTCTTCCCCGATTTCATGCATCCGCTCTATGAAAATTCCCCAGCGCAGCATGTCCAAGCGTCTGTGGGACTCGAACGCCAGCTCCCGGGCGCGTTCTTTTTGAATATACTCCATGAAACCGCCGTCAGCATCGAAATCCGTCTTGTCCACGTCAGGTACTGGGGTATTCTGGTCGAAACCGAAAGCCCTGCGGCGGACTTTGTTTACTGCTTCGAGCGCATCGGATGAAATGGAGCCTGTGACCATATAATCTGCCTCGGCAAACATAAGCAGCACATCCGAGTAGCGAAGAAGAGGATAGTTGGTAGAGTTGCCCCAGGAATATACCGGCAGATTGATTTCATATTCCCTGCGGAATTTTCCTGGCCACCTGAAACGGAATTCTTCATTATAGGGAATCTGCTCGAATACGGTGCCGCTTTTGTACATGTAAGGCATGATGGTCCAATCCCGCCGCAAGTCTCCGTCCTCGAAATATTCATAGAACTGAGGAGTGCAGTAAAAGACCCCGCGCCCGCGGGCAATGGACTTTTTCGTGGTATTGTCGACAAGGTAGTCCTGTGTCGAATATGCCGGGGTATAATAAGCTACGAACTGCCCCGTTTCCCTCATCTCGTTCGAGTCGACATTGCCATAGCATTCTACTTCCCACAAACACTCTTTTATGTCGTACTGGTCCTGCATGAGTTTGATAAATATGTCGGAAAAGTCAGGGTTGAGATAGCATACTTTTTCCTTGATAAGGCTCTCGGCCCAGTCCCGGGCGTCTTCGTAATACTCAGGCTTGTCGAGACGTCCGGCAGCGTTGAGACATACCCGGGCCAGGATTCCCTTCACCGCCTGTTTGTTTATCCGTCCGCCGAAACCGAGGGCGGCAATGTCAGGCACCATGTCCAATGACGCCGCCATATCGGAAATCACCTGTTCATAAATCTTTTCGGACGGTACGCGCGGCGACTGGACGTCTTCCGCCGACTTGGTCGACTCCAATTTCATCGGGACATCGCCCCAGTATGCCGTCAGCAGGAAGTGGTAATAGGCTCTGAGGAACAGTGCCTCGCCTTTGATTTGAGTAATAAGCGCCGGATCGCAGTCGGCATTGTCCGCGTTTTCCAGGAGGTTGTTGGCATTGTCTATACCTTTGTACAGATACTGCCATACGAGTTTCACGGTGTTGTTTCCGGTATCGTAGTTATAATAGTACGGGACCAATTTAGGCGTGGATTCTTTCGAAAAGCACTCGTCGGTACCCTGAGAAAACTCTACGCTGAGATATACGCTGTAGCAGTTTCTCAGAGGGTCGTAAACGGCGGCAAGGGCGGATTCGAGCTGTTCCTGATTCTGGTACCATGTGGAAGGTGCGGTGAAATCGAGCGGCTCGGTATCAAGACAGGAAGTCACGGCCATGGCGCCTGTCGCAAATAATATTAAAAAGCGTTTCATTATGATATTTCATATTCGGATTAGACATTAAAACGAGATGTTGAGACCTATCGTGTAGGTTTTGCTTCGCGGATAGGAAAGGTAATCGAATCCCGGAGTAAGAGGAGAGTTGTAAATCGACACTTCCGGATCATACCCCGAATATGCAGTCCAGGTAAAGAGATTCTGCATCGCGAAATAGATTCTCAGCTTCGACAGGCGGCATTTGTCCAAAATTTTCCGGGGCAGTGTGTAGCCTATCTGCAGAGTTTTCAGACGCAGATAGGAGCCGTCTTCGAGAGTTTTGTCGGAGTAGAAGGCCGGACCCTGGCCTTTCGGCACGAAGTTGTCCGAATCCGGATTTTCCGGAGACCAGCGGTCGACGTAGGAAGCGAACTGGTTCAGACCGTAGCGGTAAGTTCCTTCGAAGAGAAGCCTGTTGGCATTCATGATTTTGTTTCCGCCGCTGAACTGGAAGAAAATATTAAGATCGAAATCCTTGAAAACGAAACTGTTGGAAAATCCTCCGGTATATTGAGGCACAGGATTGCCCAAAACGACGCGGTCTTCGTCGCCGATATGTTTGTCACCGTTCTGATCCTTGTATTTGATATGACCGGGCTGAATCTGGTTCCGGGCATTTCCGTTGTCCGTGACATCGTCTTTCAACACATAATCACGGCTCTCATGCGGAATCGAAGGATCGCTGTCATTCTGCCATGTGAAATCGCTTATCTGATACAGTCCGTCGTACTCCATGCCGATGAACATGGTGATAGGACAGCCCACACGCGTCTCATACAGAGGGACGCCTTCATAGCTCGAATTCCAGTTTATGAACGAATTCATGTAGTCTCCGTCGGCAGTAAGACCGAGGACTTTCGATCTGTTGAAGGAGATATTGAAATTCGTCGTCCACATGAAGTTCGCCGTCTGGATATTTATGGTGTTGAGAGTGAGTTCGAAACCGTAGTTTCTGACCGAGCCGACATTCATCATGGCACGCTGATAGCCGGACGACAGAGGGACATTCGCGTTCAAAAGCAGGTCATACGTATTTTTGTCATAGTAATCCATGGTGAGAGCTATCCTGTCGGAAATGAAACCGAGGTCCACGCCTACGTCCAAAGACCGGGTCGTTTCCCATTTCAGCTTGTCGTTTCCGAGAGTATTCGGGCGCGCGCCCTGATAAAGTTCGTTGTTCCAGCTGTATCCGTCAGCATTGGTAAGGGTCATCTGCGACTTGTAGATGAAGTCCCCTACCCTGTTGTTTCCGGTGAGACCGTAGCTTGCACGGATTTTCGCTTCGGAAACCACCCGGCTGTCTTTCAGGAATTCTTCCTGGGAGATACGCCATGACACCGAACCGGAAGGGAAATATCCCCATTTGTTTCCTGCAGGGAACTTGGACGAGCCGTCTGCTCTGAACGAGAAGGTAGCGTAGTATTTGTTCGCATAGTCGTAGTTGACCCTGAAAAGTCCGGATACCGTGCGGTTTATGGTTTTGGATGAGTTCAAAGGCTGGGCTACTCCTTCATCCAAGCCTGAAATCCCGAGACTTTCCCTCGGGACTTCCCATGCGGTACCGCGGAAACTCGAATATTTGTATTCCTGGAACGTAATACCGGCCACGGCGTTGACATGGTGTTTCTTGAATCGCCTGTCGAATGTCAGGGTATTTTCGTTCAGAAGGGACTGCCGCGTTTCATACTGGGCATATCCGTTCACTCCTTTTATCACTCCCGCGATTCTCTGGGAATACGGATGCTTGCTGTTGAAAAAGTCTTCAAGCACGCCGACATTGCGGTTGATACCGCCGGAAACGCGGAGCCTCAGGTATTTGCCGAAACGGTACTGGGCATAAATATTCGCCACGAAATTGCTTTGTCCGTAGTTTTTCTCCTCGTTGTTCAGGTAAAGCATGGGATTGTAGCGGTTGCCCCAGGTAGTCATTTCCACGATTTCGGTATCCTCGTCGGCATTGAGCAGGTCATCGATATTTCCTCCTGTCACGGGACGGTATCCCCACATGTTGTACATCAGGGTAAGAGACGCTTCGGCATTGCTGGAAGGCATACGGACAGAGGTGCCGTACTGGTTGGTCCAGGTATAGCTCGTATTGAAGCCTATCTTCAGGTTTTTTGAAGCATCGATGTCGAGCCTGAGACGCCCGGACAGACGGTCGTATCCGGACTGGCGCACTACGCCTTCCTGTCCCATATAGTTGAGGGATGCGGCATATTTTACATTTTTGGTACCTCCGGTCAACGATACTGTATGGTTGTGCATCGGAGCGACCTGAAGCACGCGTTTCTGCCAGTCGATATACTGGACATTGCGATAATAATCGAGAGTACGGGTGTTCAGCCCGACAGCAGAGCTCGGTTTCAGATAGCTCTGCGTTGCCTGGTAAGGGTCGATTTCGAGCTGGAGCCTGACGAATTCGTACGGGTCCATGAGTTCCATGCGGTTCGTGGTATTCTGCAGTCCGAAGGAGCCGTCGTAGCTGACTACGGCACGGCCTTCCCGTCCGCTCCGGGTTGTAATCATTATGACGCCGTTGGCTCCTCTCGCGCCGTAAATGGCGGTAGATGATGCGTCTTTCAGGACATCTATCGAAACTATGTCGGAAGGGTTCAGTGACGAGGTATTGAAACTTTCGAGAGGGAAACCGTCCACGACATACAGAGGAGAACTGTCTTGTGTAAGGGAATTCTGGCCGCGGACGACAATATTGATGGATGAGCCGGGCTCGCCTTCGCTCGAAGTCACCTGCACGCCGGCTACACGTCCTGCGAGTGCCTCGTCGAATGAACGTACCGGCGCTTTCAGCATTTCCTGCGTATTTACGGAAGCGACCGAGCCGGTCAGGTCGGAACGCCTTACCGACCCGTACCCGATCACCACCACTCCGTCGAGAGTGTTCACTTCTTCCGTCATGACGATATTTATGATACTCCGCCGGCCGACACGCTCTTCAGCCTGTTCATATCCGAGCATGGAGAATACAACATAGCTGTCGTCACTGCCCACACTGATGGAATACTGACCTTCCGAATCTGTCATGGTACCTTGATTGGAGCCTTTTTCATAGACGGCCACTCCGACCAACGGGTCTCCGTTCGCATCTTCTACCTGACCTTTTACGATTCGGTCCTGCTGCGCAAAGGCAAGGATGCCCCAGAAAACCGTAAAAAAGGCGATACATATTGTTTTTTTCATATCTGATTTCTTTATAATGATTTTTTCTGTCGTCACTGTGCTTCACGGACGCAGCGGACTATATATGAATAGTTTCCCTCGCCCATAACCGTAGTTCTTCCCGCGCTCGAAATTTCCACGAGCGGGCTTGAACTTCTGTTGACACGCAGCCGCCATGCCTGAGGCTGGGCGTTCGGTCTTGTTTCCGAGGACCAGAGCCTGATCTCCGGGTTCTGGCGTGTCGCCCCGAAAATATCGCAGTCGCTGCGGCTGCCGTCACGCATGTTCCAATAGAAATAGTCCGGCCCGTCTTTCGCGGCATCCTTGTTACATGTCCATACGTCCGCAGCCAGGATACGCCGCATCTGAGCTTCCGTAGGCGCATTCCAGCCTTCCGGACAAGGATTTACCGGAGCCGTCATATTCACATCGGAATCGTTGCCAAGTATCCCTTCCGGATCGAATACGTCATTCCATGTATCATCCGGATCGACAGGTATATTCACTCCCGCCACATCGATACCGCATACGAGAGGATAATAATAGCCCCCCCGGAGCTTCCCTGTCAGCCATGGCACCTACCGGGAGTTCAAGACCTTCCTGATATGCCGTGACGGTGAATGTCTGATCAGGTTTGTCCGATACGGACACTGAAAAGACCGCTTCCCGCGCAAAAAACTCTACATTTGCAGGAGCCGTAAAACGCAGTGTCGCAGGTTTGTCGGCAGGCTCGAGAACGGGCGTAAAAACGTCTTCGTCTCCCGAAACGTATGTCACCGATACCGTCCCGTTGCCGGGATTCGCTATAAGTCCGGCATAAATCGACGTGCCGTCCGCTCCGACTGTATATTTGTAGACCCCGCCGCCCATATCGGCGCCCGGATCGACGGAAAAGTAATTGGATATCTGTATCAGAGACAGATAAATCATTTCTCCGGAATAAGTCACGCAGACGTAATCCTCTATATTGTCCTTTCCGGTATTTTCACCGATAGAGACGGTAAAGGTATTCGAAGCGTGGTCCGTTTCGAGGTTGAATCCCTGCTCGCCGTCGAGCAATTCGGCAGTCCAGTCGCCGACGGCTCCGCCTACAGTCACCCTGTATGTACGGCTTATCGCCCCGTACTCGTTTCTCGGCCAGTCGGTAGTAGTCGGCTCGACCGTAAAGATCCGCTCTTCTCCTATGATCTGCTCGCTGTCATTGCAAGAGACCGCAAGCAAAAGCGGCAACAGAAAAACAAGACTTCTTTTCATTTTACGTTAGTTTAGATATGTGGTTTATCAATAATTTTCAAGCATCTGCCATCATTATTTTCCGGTATCGAAGCGATACGGTTGGCGGCCGTCTGCGGTACAGATAAAAATCCCGTCTATGACCACGGCTTCGTCCAACGGCCTGACAGTCAGCGTATGACTTCCCGGGGCGAGAGATAGTTTTGCCGAAAACCGGGTCTGGTTGCGGAGGATATCGGTTTTCCATTCTTCGGACACGAAATCCCTTTTCAGGTCGAATACGCCCAAGGAGCAGCCATCTACTGCCGCCTCTACCCTGAGAAGGTCTCCACAGGCCGGAAATCTCGGGACAAAACAGAACACTGCTTGCGCATCGGTCCAACCGTCCCTGCAATTAATGCTGAACTCCGCAGTTTCTCCTGCCGGTACCGATAATGAATGGTCCGAATACCCGAGACCGGGAATCCTGATCCCGTTTCCGCACTTTCCGTCACTGCCGGATACTGCCGCAAGCACATCCGCAACAGGTCCGTACTCCGTTTTCACATGATTTGCAGGAGCAGAAAATACCGGAAGATTTCTGGGACTCATATTCATCATGCCTTCCCATTTCCCGTTTCCGAGGCTGTTGTACTCATCTGTCAGAGAACGGATTTCGTCATAAGCAGCCTGAGAATCAGCCAAACTTCCATACTGGAGGCACAAAAATTTTCTGTTCATGGCCGAGGCGGCTTTCAGCGGATACTCTACGAGCTGGAACCAGGCATCGAGCCGGTCTTCCGGAAGACGGTTTTCGACAGCATCGGCTCTCCGGCACAGGGAATCGAAGCCAGACAGTCTTTCATCCGCATCATTTTCAGTGTACTCCGTATCATACACAGGAGTAAAGCCTCCCGGAAAATGCGGCTGCTGGGTCCTGCTCCAGCCCATGTGCTCGGGTTTGCGTTCGGCATTCAGACGATAATAGCCTTTCATGATTCCTAAAGCATCTTTTCCGGCCTTGTTTCCAAAGCACTCGCAAAGCCATGACTCCAAATGTTTCCCTGAATTTTCCATCGATACCGAAGATATGTCCCAGGCCATGTCGAGGAAGAGGTCTGTCAGATATTCCGCAGGCTTGATGTCGCCTGCATTCAGTATCCAGATTTGCGCGGCGCCGCAGTCCCAGGCCCTTTTCATCTCTGAAACCATCAGCGCCGGCTGTGTGGATGCTATCCACAGATAGTCGTGCGGAGTACCCCAGTAAGAAACGTGGTAATATATTCCGGAGCCGCCCGACCGCATGCGCTCCCGTTCATCCGGAAGCCGCATGATATGTCCGTAATTGTCGTCGCACCAGACCAAAGTCACATCGTCCGGAACTTCAAGTCCGTTTTCATAGATATCGAGGACCTCCTTGTAGGGGACGAAGCATTGGGGAGCGTGTCTGCCAGCGGCAGACAATGAATCTATAAGCTGCCTCTGTGCGGCAATGACTTCCGCCGTAAGGTCAGTCTGCTCCTGCAATGTGACGGCTCCCGCCATTTTCCCGTCATGAATGCCTCTCATTCCGAGGGTATAAATGACTTCGTCGCCAGCAAGTTCTTCCACGCGTTCACGCCAATATGCCATGACGCCGGCCCTGTTTACGGAAAAATCGTATTCTCCGAAACTTCCGTCCCATTCTCCGACATTGTTTCGCATCATCGGCTCGCAATGCGAGGTCCCGACCACTATTCCGTATTTTCGGGCAGTTTCCTTATTGCCCGGCACCTTGTAGAAAGCCGTGGTAGAAGGATGCATTGCAGGCCATAGGGTATTGGCTTTCAGCCTCATCAGCAATTCGAAAACTTTGGAATAGGTCGCAGGTCCGACATCTCCGGGACGGCTTTGCAAATCATAGGAAGCGCTCCAGGGCACGAAACAGAAATCTTCGTCATTGATAAAGATGCCGCGATACCGGACCGAAGGCGAGCTGCAGATATCCCGGTCCAAAGCAATACCGAGGTTTCCGGCAGGGCGCGTCTTCACATCAGCCCACCATTCCCACGGAGAAACTCCCATGCGGGACGAGAGTTCCATCAGACCGTAAGCCGCACCCCGTGGGTCGCTGCCGGCTATATAAAGGTTGTTTCCCCGCCGTGCCATGACATAGGTTTCCCATTTGCCGGCGATGCTGTCGCAGGCTACGCCGGCTTCCTTCAATAATGCTTCCATGTCCGAGACAAGACCGACTATGACGGCGGGACCGTTTTCATGAACGCTTTCCCAAACCTCCGTCTGTCCGATGCAGACCATGTCCGGGATTTTTCCGCTTATCCGCTCGAGATCTCCCGAAAATATGGATACGGCCGTCTCTATGACCATGTCATCGCTGCATACGACTATTTTGGCCGGAGTACCGTCCTCGACCATGGCGAACGGCCGGAGCGAAGTGCATCCGACGGCAAGCAAACACATTATGGATATGAACAGTTTGTGTATCATATTCTCTCGGAAATTTACCAGTTGTCAGTCCTGAATGGGGAAGCGGGTACGCCTGCCGTACTGAACAAGGTCGCTTCAGCCCAGTTCCTGAAACAGTATCTTACCGCTGCAGGTTCCTTTACTTCCGGGCATGTGACGACTATGCAGTCCCTTTTTACCGTCATTGCCGTGGCAGGATGAAAAACCTTGTCGGGTCCGGCGACTTCGAAGCCTCCGAGAACTTCATTGCGTGGTCCGACGCCCTTGCCTCCGACCTTGAAATAGACGTAAGATTTCCCGTCTCTGAATTCGACTTTCCGATAAACCGGAGGTGCAGGGTCGAAGCCTTTTATTCCATAATCATTGGCCAAAGCCAGCCAGGCAAGTCTCTCCCCTACCTCTTTTTTCTTAGGCGGATGAATGCAGGTCCGGTGTCCGAGATCCATGGTCGTCACCATGCCTGCGTGCTTTATTTCCTGCGACGCAAGCATCTGGGCTTCACGGATATATGCAGCATCCAATCCGTTTTCATCCTTGTAATAATACGGTGCCAGCTGGACGAAATAGAAAGGCATGTCAGGATCGGACCACAGTCTGCGCATCATCTCGACGTACGACACCTGCATTTCCTTGTACATCCTGTTGTGTTTCTCCACATCCTCGCAGCCCTGGTACCAGAGGATTCCTTTCACGGTAAAAGGTACAATCGGAGCCACCATGCCGTTGAAAAGCATGACAGGCACCTTGGAAGGGACCTCAGGAGCGGTGTCCCCGTCAAGAAATGAAATATCGATGTCCGGGAATCGTGTTTCCAATGTTTCCCGGTCCATCCATGCGCTGACAGGGCTTCCGCCGAAATATGACATGACCAAACCTACTGGGACATCGAGAACTTCGTTCAACAATGACGCGAAATAATAAGCCGCTGCGCTGCATCCGCTCACTGCAGACGGCGTATGTTCGAGCCATTCGGCCCGGCAGTCTTCGACTTCCGTCAATGATGTCACTCTCGGCACCGTACACATTCGTATCGATACCGACGGCTTGGCTCTCACGATGTCATCCGTAGAGCCTTCCACCGGCTGGTTGTCATATCCGCACATCTGCATTCCCATGTTGGACTGACCGGAACAGAACCAGACTTCGCCTATCAGGATATTCTTCACTTCGGTCACCTCGCCATCGTCGAATATCATATTGTAGGGGCCACCTGCAGCCGGAGTATGCACTTTCACCGACCATCTGCCGTCTTTTCCCGCGACAGTTTCCGTGACGGAGGAAGTCCAGCCGGCACGTATGGAAAGTTCGGCTCCGGGTGCTGCCGTGCCCCATAAAGCTACGTCGGTCTGCTGCTGCAGGACCATGTTGTCCCCTATTATCCCTGCCGGGACTACCTTTGCATTGCAGACACACAGTGTCAGCAATACGCATATCTGCATCGAGAGAATTCTTTTCATTTTCGTCAAAGTTTTACAGTCTCGTTTCCTACCCTTATTTCTCCTGAACTTTCGTCATATACGGCGACCTTGGCTTCAGCCGGCAGCGGTCCCCATGTAACAGCGGTTATGAAGCGCATTTGCCGTGCATCGGCGCTTACAGTCAGGAGCGCCTGCTCCGTACCGTCGCCGCCGCTTCTCTCTTCAACGAACTGAGTGGTCAACGCCATGTCGGCATCGGAGGAAAGATTTTCTATCCTGATGTTGTTTCGAGGAGTGACTGCCGTATAGATATTCCCGGATACGGTCCCGCTCTGGCATTCCGGATAAAACAGGAGTTTCAGATTCCTTTCGGAAATACAGGAAATGTCATCTATGAGCAGCAGAGCATTCTCTTTTTTCAGCCATATCATTCTCCGGGTAAATTCCGTAAGCCCGGCTTCTGCCATATAGGCATCGGAAATATCGGCCACCGCCTCGTCTTTCGTATCGTCGGAGCTGACAAGCGTGATGTCGGGATATTTGGACGGATCCAAAGGCCATGGGGTGAAATAGCCCGATTTTTCTCCGTACTGGCCCTTGTCATTCACTATAAGCGTATTGTGATACTTCGTCTGACGTTTTACGTAGCCGTTGTTCTTCAAAATGTATTCGCCGTTCGAAAATATGATGAAATGCCCGGCATCAGGATGGATATGCCCCATGTCGCCGGAGTGGTAGCCGGAAGAGGAAGTGGCGGATTTGCCGAGAGGAGCGCCGCTTCTGAATACGAGCAATGTTTCATTGCCGTCCCAGTCCGTCCGGGAAGCAAACAATCCCATTTCTTCGAAAAGCCAGCTCCTGGGATACGAATACAAGGAGGGGGCGGCTTTCACCTCCGGGTCGTACCACAGGACATTGAGCCATGAAGCCGAGACATCGTATGCATTGGCCCTGCCGGCAAAATATTGGGCATACCTGTCATCGTTAAGAGAGGCCAGCCGCCTGTAGAGATGTTCAGGGCCGTACCAGCTGTAGCGCGGCGAATCTCCCCAGTCCACGATGCTCGATGTCTCGGAACACCAGTCCGACGGCAGAGTCAGGAACATCGCATACCTCGCAGTATTTTCCCACCAGGCGCTGTTCTGATAATAGTCATGTCCGAGAGATGCGGACAAGTCGTAGTCCATCATCAGGAATTCCATTCCGTACTGCCAGTAGCCCGGTCCTTCCTGGCTGGCCCCGTCCTTTATCAGCAGTCGGGAGGTCTTGTCCAAAACGCTCTGAGCGAAGTCTATCCATGTATTTGCCTTTCCGGTATCGTTGCGCAATACCATGGCTGCGGACAACATTCCGCAGATATTTATCCATGTGTGGTTCTGGATATAGTTCAGTTCTTCTTTCCTGTACGCATTGTACTGCCTCTCGACCCGGGTCATCAGGATCTGCCTGACGGTCTGCAGCTGGGCTTCCGTCAGATAATTCTGCCCATAGTCATACAGCATCGCGATGCCGAGGAGATAGTGCCCGTATACAAGTCCGAATTCCTGTCCGTCAGGAGTGTCGTCTGTCCCCCACGTGGCATAGGAGCCTGCTGCTTCCGCCCATTTGTATGCCGCGTCGAAATATTTCTGATGCTCGTCGGACATGTAGCCTGCGAAAGAAAGCAGGGCAATGGTATTCCCTACATCCCTCTGCCAAAGCTGCTCTCCGGTATCGGTCCTGTCTGCTGGAGGATTGCGGCTGACCTTCGAATCCGCGGCAGCGACTACTTCGGCCCACTGAGATGCATGCGTACCTGCAATAGCCTCTTTTATAAGTTCTCCTTCGTAATAATTGAAAAAGAGCATGGGATGCCACACTTTTCCCGAGGTTTCCGTGGTTTCCTGACCTGCTCCGCCATCCGTATCGAGAGATTTTCCCGAACATGACAAAAGGGCGAGCATGGACAGCACACAGATCGTTGTCTTAGTGTTCATATGTTTTTCTTTAACCTGATTATTTCCATTCCTGCTTTCAGCAAAAGGCCTGTCCCATGGATTTCTCCGTCGGCTTTCGGTCTCGAATAATAGAACGGCAGATCATTCCCGATCCCCGTTCCCGCACAGACGTTTTTCAGTTCGGATTTTTCGGAAATCTGCGTCCGGCACAGCGCATCCCAGCCTTTCAACGCCGCGGAAGCGTATGTCCCGTCTATCCAGCCGTTGTTGACGGCACGTGCCATACAATAGACAAAAATGGCCGTAGCGGAACTCTCGCAGTACGAGTCTGTCTTGTCAAGAAGCTGATGCCACATCCCGGAAGGGCCCTGCCGCTGCACTATGCCGTCTATCTGTCTGACAAGCAGCGGCATGAGATAGCCGAGATACCGTTCTTTCAGGACAGGGTCCCCGAGTTTGCATACCTTATCCATCAGCGTCACGACAGCCAGCATGATCCAGCCGTTGCATCTGCCCCAGTGGCTTCCGGCATGGCGATGCATGTTTTCATAATAGCCATGCCAGTAGAGCGCGGAACGGGCATCCCAGAGATATTCATTGAAAAGGATGACCTGTCTTACGGCGTCTTCGAGCATGGAGTCGTCGGCATAACGGTCCGCATATTCTGCCATGAACGAAACTCCCATGTACAGGTCATCGGCCCATACGGTATTGGGAATCGGCCATGTGCGTGCGAGAGCGCCTTTTTCTGTCCGTACCTGAATATTCGCGACATGCTCAGCCGCCTTGGAAATATATTTTTCGTATTTACCGGCATTGTCCGGAAATTTTCCGGACAACATAATCAAGGCAGCCCCTTCCGGGCCGAGATGGTCGAGCTCGTTGTATTTTCTGAGAAAATGGAAAGGCCGGTGGTCCTGAGCTGAGCCGGAATCGTCAAGAGAAAATTCCAGATACGTATTGAGGCAATATTCCACCTGGGCGGCGGCATATCCGGCATATCGCGGATCTCCGGTAAAATCGGAAAATTCCATCATGGCCATGTTCAGGATGCCGGTACTGTAGTGCCAGTCCATGAATTTGCATCCGATACGCACGTTCCGCCTGTCCGCCACATCTTCGACGGACGTATAACGCATGCCTGTAGTCTTGTCTATGTAGACTGTTTCATAGTCCTGCAGGACACGGTCCGCCACTTTGAGAAGAAGAAGAGAGTCTTCCCGTATGCTCCCCCCCCCCATAAAGGTCGGCCGCGATGAATAAGGAAAAAATCATGAAAACGATCCGAGACATCTGAAAAATCATTTATATCGCAAAGAAACGCAATATAAACTGTCTTCATTTATCCTGAATGCTCATAAATTTAATCATTTTATTCAATGCCGGGACAAACAACAGGATTGTCGATTTTTATAAATAAATTTGGGACAAGAATAAAAAAGCCGAATGAAAAAATTCCTGTCATCCGTTTTTTACATCACAGCAGCCTTTTACTGTGCTGCCGCAATGCCGAGTCATACGGGCATGGCGTTCAAACATCTTTCAGTCGCCGACGGGCTGTCTCAGATGTCCGTGGTGTCCATCGTTCAGGATGCCGAAGGATATCTGTGGTTCGGAACAAGAGACGGGCTCAACAGGTACGACGGCTATGAGTTCAAAATTTACCGGAACATACTCGGCGACTCGCTGTCCCTGAGCGACAACTACATCAAGGCGATCGAAGCTGACGGGAAGAACGGGCTGTGGATAGGTACGGCAAACGGTCTGAACCACTATTGTCCGGAAACCGACAGTTTTCAGAGGTATTATATCAATGAAGACCGGCACACTGGAAATGCCAATGAGATAAACAGCATCTGCGTCACCGGGGAAACGGTCTGGATAGGGACATACCACGGGCTTTTCAAACTCGAAGGCACCATGTTCCGCCCGGTAGAAGGATTCAAGAACAGGATATTCGATATCGCATATTCCGGAGACAGGCTGTATGTAGGCCACAGCAGCGGACTGTCCGTGTTGTCCGGCAACAGTATAATAAAGGAAATTCCGGCAAGGGAAGGAATCAACATAGTATATGCAGGAAAAGATGGAGATGTGTATGCATGCTTCTCCGACACCGGAGATTTCGCCCGGATAGACACTGCCGATTTCTCCTTGACAAGGCATAGGCTGTTGGGCAGTCCAGGCAAAGGGTTTTCCATGATAAAGTGCCTGTCGGAGACGCCTGACGGGCAGACGCTGCTTTTCGGGACATACGACGGGCTGAGGGCATACGTGAAATCCGGCAGTCACGGCAAGACCGCAAACGGCGGCCGTGAAGCGGAGGGGCTGACACACTCTGCGGTGGAAAGCATCCTTTTCGACAGAGCCGGAACACTGTGGATAGGAACGTATGCCGGAGGGATAAACTACATGCACGGACATTCCCCGTTTTTCAGACACTACTTCACCGGCAATCCGGCTCTCGGCATCATCAGCTGCATGATTTCCGATCCGGCAAACGGATGCATCTGGGCAGGCACGGATGCCGGAGGAGTACTGAAATTCGACTGCGGCACCGGGGAGTTCTTCCGATACGGGACGTCATCAGAAGCCGGCATCAGGGACGGCAATGTCAAAACATTGTATTTGGACGGGAATCTGCTCTATGCCGGACTTTACTCGGGAAAAATCTGCATCCTCGATACCAAGACCGGAAAATGGATTAGGACACTGCGGCTTCCGAACGAAGAAACCGCAATATACTCGATCCTGCCGGACAATGGCCGGCTTTTGGTCGGGACATATTCTCCGCACGGGCTTAAACAGCTGAAAAACGGAGCTTTTTCCAATCTCGACCTCCCTTCCCATGACGGCAGGATGATGAACATCAGCCAAATCACGACCTTGTGCAAAAATGCCGACACTCTATGGATCGGGACGAGAAGCAACGGAGTATTCCGGTTCATCCCGTCCGACAACGGCCATATAGACCATTTCTGCACGGACAGCAGGCCCGGCATTTCCGGGAACAGGATTTCTTCGATAATCCGCGACTCCCGCGGCAGGATTCTGATAGGGACTTCCGACGGAGGCCTGAACATCTTCGAGAACGAGAAATTCAGCTCCGTCTCCAGCAAAGACGGACTTCCAGACAACAACATCTGCTCTGTCATAGAAGACCGACAGAAAGGCATCTGGGTCATAACGCATACCGGCATGTCGCTGCTCGATGAAAACGACGATGCATCCGACACGTTCAGCAGAGCATCCGGCATAGAAATCCAGGAATTTTCCATGAACGCCTGCACCATGGATGAAAACGGCACTATCTGGGTAGGCGGCGACAATGCCCTGCTCAATTTCAATCCCGGGGAAATATACAGGAACGAATACGTCCCGCCGACAGTCATTACTTCCGTAAAAGTCAACAACAAGCCGATAAACATCGCCGGAAATGAGAACGCATTGTCCCACAACCTGAACAACCTGACATTCTCATTCAGCGCGCTGAATTTCATAAATCCCAAAGAAAACCGCTACATGTACCGGCTGGACGGCGCCGAGAAAGAGTGGAAAATATCGGATACGAGAACAGCGAACTACACGAATCTCCGTCCCGGCAAATATGAATTCCAGGTCATGGGCTCGAACAATGACGGATTATGGAACGAAGTCCCGGCCACATACGGATTCGAAATAAAGGCTCCGGTATATGCCAGATGGTGGGCGATAATGCTGTATGTGATGACGGCCGGAGGGATATGCGCCGTGATCGCGGCAAATATCATGGAAAAAAGAAAAATCAAGGCCCGGATGGCCGAAAGACAGCATGACGAAGAAATGTACAAGTCCCGCATAAAACTGTTCACGGATTTCGCACATGAGTTGAGAACGCCTCTTACACTCATCATTTCGCCTCTCGAAGACATACTGTCGCCAGAACATCCGCAGCCCGTATCCATGGACAACCTGTCGCTGATATACAGGAATGCCAAAAGGATTCTCCTGACAGTCAACCAGCTGATGGATCTCCGAAGCAAGGAGGAAAATTCCCTGCATATCAGGGTCGCGGAAGGCGACTTTGCAGGTTTTGCAGAAGAAATCTGCATGGCATTCAACCACATGGCGGAAAAACGTGGCATCACCTATGCTTTCCGCTGCACGAAACGTCCGGTATTGTTATGGTATGACAGGAGGATGTTCGAGAAAGTCATCATGAATCTGCTTTCGAACGCGTTCAAATTTACAGCCGACAAAGGGAAAATAACGGTATCCGCAGGTTTTGTCGACGGAAACGGCACATTGCCGCCATGCATCGGAGAGATTTCCTCCGGATACGATGTATTTATCTGCGTTTCCGACTCGGGGACAGGAATAGCGGCCTCCGACAAGGAGAAAATTTTCGACCCGTTTTTCAGGTCCGCCAACGCTGCCGGCACCGAAGGCTCCGGAGTAGGACTGTCTCTCGCCAAGAGCATTGTCGAAATGCATCATGGAGTCATCGGAGTCGATTCTGCTCCGGGGAAAGGCAGCAGATTCTTCATCCTTTTGAAGCAGGGCTGCCAACATTTTACCGAAGATGAAATCATACGCGACTACAAGGACAGCGAAACAGTCGACAGGTATATGGACAGCCCGGCAGCGTCTCCTGCCGATGCAGGCATGGCAAGCGGCGGGGAGCATTCCGGCAACAAACGGATATTGGTCGTGGAAGACAACAAGGAATTACGTAAGTACATGTGCAGTGCATTGTCGCGGTTCTGGCGTGTCATAGAGGCGGGGAACGGAGCGGAAGGCAAGGCCATGGCCATATCATACGGGCCCTCCATAATCATAAGCGACGTGATGATGCCTGAAATGGACGGGCTCCAGATGTGTTCCGAACTGAAGAACGACATCCGGACGGCACACATTCCGATCATCCTGCTTACGGCACGGCAAATGATGATACAAATGAAGGAGGGTCTCGATCTCGGAGCCGACGACTATATCACCAAGCCGTTCAACATGAACATGCTCATTCTGAAAATAAGGAACATTTTAGCTTCCCGTGAAAAACTGAAAAACCTCTACGGTGCGACCGTCGCCGTGGAAAATCTCGGGACTGCCGTCGATACTGAACTGTCGGATGAGAAATTCCTGCAGGTACTCAATACAAAAATCCTGAAATTCATCACGGACTCCGAGCTGAATGTAGAAAGTCTGTGCAAAAGCATAGGCATGAGCCGGGCAACGCTTTACAGGCGCATCACTTCAGCTACAGGACTGTCTCCGGCCAAATATATCCTGACGGTCAGACTGCGTACGGCAGCAAGAATGCTCGACGAGACACGCATGAGCATAACGGATATCGCCGCAGCCTGCGGTTTCAGCAGCATTGTGCATTTTTCTTCATCATTCAAAAAGAAATACGGGGTAGCCCCGTCGAAATACAGCGCCAAAGCGGATAACACGGATATTGAACAAAATGAATAAATGAATGAGACAACCGCTATAAACGACATGCGCAAATGTGTTTATTTTTGAGCAAACCGATTTTTATGAAACGTCTCATACTGTTTACGGCGGCACTGTGCGTCTTCTCCCATGGTGTCTTTTGCAATGAACTTGAAATCAATTCCGGTAAAATCGTATCGCGCCTGCAAATGGAAGGCTCCATGATTCGCAAGGCCGTATTCATGGATGCTGCTACCGGACGGGAATTTTCCGTCTCATCCGGAAACATGCCGTTGTTCCAGTTCGGAATAAACGGAGAAGTCGTATCATCCGACGATCCGCTGTGGACATATTGCGGAGAAACCGCAGACACATTGAAAAACGGCGGTATTCAGATATCATACGTTTTTAAAGGCAAAAAGCGGATAAAAGGCCTCGAACTCGTCTGGGACAGGCAATATTTTCCGGAAACGGCGTTTCTGAGGGAGCGGCTCAGGCTTAAATCGGCCGAAGGATGCAATTTGAGATTTACCGATATCGACGGGAAAAATCATTTTATTTTCCCTCAATATTCATTCAACGCGCCGGACACGACGGTCCATGCGACTGAAATCAGAATCGGGACATTCGGCACCGAGATTCTTCCGGACTATGATCCGGGGAGGACATACGACAAACGTTCCGAGAGAAACCTGGCGACATGCCACATGTTCCACAAACGCATATTGGAGCACGAAATCGGGGATATCGAGACGAAAGGACCTTTTCTCTGCACGGACATGGACGGATACAGGATTCTCACTACATACGAGCATGCGTCCCAGGATGAGACGTTCATGAAAAAGGATATGGGGAAGGACAGTATCGGAACGGATGCGGCGCAAGGTGTCTCCGGCGACATGAGTCCTCTGACGGATGACGACCTGTGGTTTATCTCTACGAATGCTTCGGTAGAAAACGACATGCTTGTCCTCGGGAACAGAATCCGGAGAGGAGGATATTGCGACAATGAAGAAATTCCGCATGACAGATATTATGAAACCGTCTGGTCTACCATAAGTTTCCTCGGCCCGGACGAGAGCATACCGGATTCCGTTCATGAATATCTGACCCGGCGAATCACCGTCAACGGACATTCCAGAAAGCCGAAATTCTACTACAACACCTGGGGAATGCAGCGTGACAAGGACCCGAGCATGAGAGAGGCGTTCACGGAAAAAAGGATAATGGATGAAATAAAAGCCGCGGGCGAGCTCGGCGTGGATATTTTTATTTTCGATGACGGCTGGCAAGAGCGTTTCGGCGACTGGACAGCCAACAGACAACGCCTGCCAAACGGGCTGGAGCCGCTTATAGACAGCGTAGTTTCATACGGGATGACGCCTGGCGTGTGGATTTCGCTTTTAGGCGTAGACCCTGAGTCGGCAGTAGG
>CALUSD010000045.1 GCA_944323295.1 uncultured Bacteroidales bacterium
AGTTCGGGCTTGTCGCAATAGCGCATAACCTGAGGAAATATGCCGCCATACTCGGAAAACAATCCTTGAAAATGACTACAGTGACCGGAAATGTGACTCTCGTGGCATAATATGGCCGTCCCCCCCCTACACACGCAAAATTATCCTTAAAGAATTGCTCCCGAACTTCTAAAATACCTGAGTCCTGTCAAAGGTCTATGAGGAATCTATTAGCTACAATACAAAAAGAAACCGACCTCAAAATTACTTTTGGGTCGGCTTCATTGTCTGCTTCAACATTTATTGGCTGCCGCAACATTTATCGGCTGCCGCAAAACTTATTGCAACATCATATAAGAAGCCAGTTAAGGCTACAGCCAACCCTCGTTCTGAGGGAAGTTTTCGGCACCCATGAAGTCTATTTCGGACTGAGGGATAGGCCAGGTGTAATGCTTAGGCTCGTAATTGGCCCTCTGTCTTGCGTAGTTGTCATCCCCGGCAAGATTAGGATCTTCCGCAGCAGTATCGCCTCCATGAATCTGTACCCTCTCGAGCATTCTGAGACGTTTGAGAAGAGACCACCTGACACCTTCGAAGTTCAGTTCGCGGGCATACTCATCGAGCAGGATATCGATAGTCAGAGGCCCGTCGAAATGGTCATTGCCGGCACGCTCGTAAGTCTCGTTGAAATACTCGATAGCCTTAGGGCTCGAACCTCCGTCCCTGTGATAATATGCCTCGGCACACATCAGATAAGTCTCGGCAAGTCTGTACAGGACAACATCCTTGAAAGCGGAATTGAGTTCTATATTGTCAAGGCGGGTCCAGCCGTCATAGTATTTCATCGACATCGGATGCAGGCACTCTATATATTCTCCGGCATTTTTCGGCTCGACGCGATCGCCGAGTTTCTTGCCATCAGGGACATTGTCCGGATCATTGTAGTGCCATTCGAATCTGTACATATTCTGATAACGGGTATCCTTTTCCTGGTCATACAGACTGAGAAGATAAGTGTTCGGATAACATCTTCCCCAGCCGTAGCCGCCATACTCGGCGGAAAATGCCATACCGGTCACTTTCTGATACCTCGACGTAGTGACAAGAGAAAGTCTGTGTCCTGATACGTTGCCGGTGCTGGCGACATTGTTACCGCCGCCGATATTGGCAGAATACTGATAAACGTAGAGATTCTCAGGATAATTGAGATCGGCACCTGTAAAGCAATCCATGGCATTCTCCATCATATAATATGTGCCGTTCTCGAAAATATCCTCGCACTGGTCGATGGCTGTAGTCCAGTCATCCTCCCACATGGCCACCTGCGCCCTGATATGCTTGGCTACGGCCTTGTTCCAGCGTCCAGGAAGATCCGTCCAGTCGAGAACTTCGATGGCATCGTCAAGGTCATCCTTTATCACAGTAAAGATGGCATCCTTTCCGGAAGGCTTGAAAACCCTGTCGAGGTTTCCTATAGTAGTCGGAACCGTATTCAGATACAGCCGCTCGAATCTCTTGTAAAGTTCGAAATATGACCTTGCACGGAATACCTTTGCCTCTGCCCAGGCCTTTCTGACAGTGGCATTTTCCATATCCATGTTGTTTTCGGCCGCATATATTACCTCATTCGCCTTACCGATGATCTGGTAGTTGTGTGACCACATGAACCTGAAATAGTTTGTACTTGCCGTCAGGCCTTCGAGCCTGGCAAGAGCCGCTGCCGAGCCGCCTCTGAACACGAGCAAATCCGTACCGTAATCAAGCATGAGAGCACAGAACAGATCTCCGTTTCCTCCCTCGCCATAGTCTCTCAGAATCTTTCTGTCATAGTCGTAAAGTCCTATAACCATACTGTTGAGTCCTTCCGGAGTGGTCTTGAGCCAGTTGGAAGTGATATTCGTCTTGGACTCCTCCTCCAATGTACCTGCACAGGACGAAATAAGTCCAAGGCATATAACGGATAGAAAGATAATATATATTTTTTTCATTGTATGTTCCTTATTCTAATTCGTTCAACTTGTCAGAAACTGAGATTAAGACCGAAAATCCACTGTCTCGATTCAGGATATGACCCAGGAGTAAGTTCCGGGCTGTATGACAAGAATTTCGTTGCTGTAAAGATATTCGTACCTGTCAGATAGAAACGCAATCTGTCGATGTGAATCTTCTGTGTCAGATGCTTAGGCAATGTATATCCAAGTGTCAGCGTCCTGAGCCTGATATAGGAAGCATCCTGATATGACAGAGCCGAATGGTGTGCTATGCTTGTGTTGTGCCGAGGTCTCGGATACTCGTTAGACGGATTCTCAGGAGTCCAGTAATTCACCTTTATACCGTTGAGTTTTCCTGCGAGCGATCCTCCTGAATTGTAATCGTAAAGGGACTTGTTCTGTATAACACGTCCATACACTCCGTAAAAGTCGGCAAAGAGATCGAAACCTTTCCACTTGATGGTAGTAGTCAGAGACATGGTGAATTTCGGATCCTTCGGTATCACTACCCTGTCATCTGCAGTGATTTTGCCGTCATTGTTCACATCCTTCACCTTGATGGCTCCAGGATATACGTCATCGTCAGTTTCGAGAGCCTTGTCAGCTATTCCGTCACCGTCAGTGTCGTATGTAGGTTTGAGATAGAAGGAGTCGCCTGCACGCTCGAAATCTTCGAACTGATAGATACCATCGAACTGATAGTCGTAGTAGACATCCAGCGGCTCACCGATAAACCATTTATTGTTTACATCATCAACCTGATTTCCGTTTTCATCCGTCAAACCATTAATCCTCAATATCTTATTCCTGTAAAGCGAGAAATTGGTCCCGACACTCCAGAAGAAATCATTCTTTCTGAAAATCTCGCCGGTAATGGATATATCCGTTCCCCAGGTACTTGTCTTACCCATATTGTCCGTTATCGAGCTGTATCCAAGTGACGGGCTTATGCTTCTGTCCACCAAAAGATCGTTGGTAACAGTGGTATAATATTCCAGGCTGCCGTACAGTCTATCATTGAAGAATCCGAAGTCCACTCCGACATTGGTCTGGGAAGTAGTCTCCCATCCGATATTAGGGTTTGCAAGCTCGCTGGACGGCAGGAATCCCATGTGAACTTCATCGCCGAACTCATAGTTTACGGAGTTTGCAAGACCGAGACTCTTGTAGCGCTTCAAGGCACTGTGTGAACCTACCTGTCCCCAGCTGGCTCTGAGTTTGAGGTTGGATACAGCCTTGACATCTTTCAGCCATGGCTCCTCGGAGATGACCCATCCTGCGGATACGGAAGGGAAGCTTGCCCATTTGTTGTTGCTGCCGAATTTGCTGTCTGCATCACGCCTGAAAGATGCCGTAATGAGGTATCTGTCCTTGAAACTGTACTGTACACGTCCCATGAAAGACAGCATTCTTTCTTCCTCGAAACCTCTGCCAATATCGGTGACTTCACCGGTCGGAAGCATGTTCCAGTCTCTGTCCACAGGAACATGATTGGCATCATACGACATGCTTCTGTCTACCGTACTGTCCCAGCTCTGCACCAAGGTGATGTTCAGCCTGTGATTCATGTTCTTGATAGGAACGGTATAGTTGATGATGTTCTCGACCAGATAGTTCTGGTTTTTGGTATTCGAAAGGTTTCCCTGTCCTGTACTTCCTATGGCCTGGGATGACGTGTACTGGCCTTCTTCCCTGAATCTGTTGAAATAGGAAAGATTCAGTCTGTAGCTGAAGCCTTTGAACGGCTTGACATCGAAAAACATGTTCAGACGATAGTAGTCGGTCACCCTGTTCCTTTCATAGCATTCCGCAGCATAGAGAGGGTTAGTATCCTTGCTGGAATTTATATACTCGGAATAGCTTCCGTCCTCGTTGTAGATGCTTGCAAGAGGGGATCTGGTGATGAAGCCGGTAAAATTGTCCTGCTCCATGTCCTGGTTTGACTTACCGTAAGACGTATTGAATCCCATGCTCAGCCATTTGAATACGTTGAAATCGACATTCAGTCTGACATTCGCTCTCTGGTAGCGGGAACCGATACGCGCCATACCGTACTGGTCATAGTATCCGAGACCTGCACCTACCCTGATTTTGTCGTTGCCACCGCGGATGCTCAAATCGTGTTTGTGAGCAAGAGCAGGCTTCAACATGAGTTCCTCCCAGTTCAGGTAGTTCTTGTTGGCATAGACTTCCTCCATGATATCGTCGCTGAGCACCATATCCGGTGTAAGCAGGGCATAGTCCTCCGGAGAATAATAGCCTGCATCGCTGGCTTTTGCCTCCCGGCGCAGATTATAGAACTCATCTCCGTCATAAAAGTCGAAGTTACGCCACAGCGTCTGTACACCGACATAGCTGTCGAGAGTTACCTGCGTTTTGCCTGTCTGTCCTCTCTTTGTCGTGACAAGGATGACGCCATTCGCGGCCCTCGTACCGTAGATGGCCTGGGAGGCGGCATCCTTGAGCACCTCAATGGATTCGATATCGGCGCCGTTGATCATACTGAACTCCTCGCTCGTGGCAGGAGAGCCGTCGATCACGTACAGAGGCTCATTTCCTCCCGTAAGAGATCTGCTTCCTCGGATTTTGATATCAGCTGCAGAGCCGGGACGTCCGGAAGTGGAAGTCACTTCCACACCTGCAATCCTGCCTCGGAGCAGATCCACAGGGTCGGCACCAGGAGTATAATCCAGATCGTCCATCTTCACGGAAGCCACCGAGCCGGTAATGTCCTTCCTCCTCTGCATACCGTAGCCGACTACGACAAGGGCTTCGAGCTGCTGCGAATCCTCATACATGGTCACATCGATTTTGGCCCGGTCGCCCACGGTCACTTCCGTATCGGAATATCCGATAAAACTGAACACAAGCACCTGACCCGGCGTTGCGGAAATGGAATACTCTCCGTTGTCTCCGGTCGTAGTACCGGTGGAGGTTCCCTTTATCATCACATTCACTCCGGGCAAGGCGCCCAATTCATCGGAGACGATTCCGGAGATAGTAGTCTGGGCAAACATGTCCACACAGCATATTGCCGATAGGACGAATGCCAGCATGGTCGTTAAAATAGAGTTTCTCATGAACAAGTAAATTTTTGATTATTAGTATTGCGGTTTTTACCGATACAAAATTATCCGGGCCATATTCGTTCGATGTAATAATCATTCAGAGAAATATTAAAATCATTCAAAACGCATTTCCGGTCATACTCCGCTGAAAGCCGAGAAACCGCCGTCTACCGGAATGATGGCTCCGGTAATGAA
>CALUSD010000046.1 GCA_944323295.1 uncultured Bacteroidales bacterium
AAAAATGATAATAGGTACGGACGCCGGCGTGTCGGTTTATGATTTTTTACGCGATGACTTTTCCACTGTTTCCGCATGCGGATATCTGCAGGTCAAGGCTTTGCTGCGCGATGCGGATACCCTGTACGTGGGTACGGTAGACGGCATATTGCGTTTCAATCTGCCGGATGGCAGCATCGGCGCCGGCATGCAGCCCGATACTGCATTCGTAGTGAATGACCATATAGCCTGCATCCGGAAAACCGGCAGGAATATCAGTTTCGGAGCTTACGACTGCTTTTATACGTATGACGCTATCTCCGGAAAGGTCGAGAAATTCAGTCTCGGAACGGAAAGGAAATTGGTCCTCGACATCTTTGCGGAAGACGGAGGCCGTTTTTACTGGTTAGGCACGGAACAAGGTCTTGTCCGGTATGATACCGAATCGCGAAAGTCGGATGTCATCATCGACAACATACCGGTCAAAAACTTTTTCAGGAATACTGACGGGCGTCTGTGGATAGGTACCGACAACGGGCTTTACATAAAGGATGCCGACGGCCTCGGCCGATACAGACACGAATCTGAAAATGACAATTCACTGCCGGACAATGTAGTCTGGTCGATAAGCCGTGGGAAAGGCGGTGACATATTCATTTGTACCGACGTTGGCCTGGCAATCCCTGAAATTCCGAAATACGGATTTTTCCGGCCGCTGTCTTCGATGACCGGTAGCAGGGAAGGCCTGAATATCAGTTCGATGGCTGTGGATTCGTCCGGAAATCTGTGTTTCGGCGGTATGAACGGACTTGTAATGTACCGCAAGGACAATGAGAATGTCAGATGGTATAAATCCGACCGCGGGAATCCTGGAATGCGCATAGCTCACAACAAGATTCGCGACCTGTACGATGACGGAAAGGGCCTTTTTGCAGTTTCGGACGGCGGATTGGACAGAATAGACCATCGTACAGGCATGGTCAGGCACTTCGATATCATGGCTCCGGACGGCGAGCATATCATAACCTGGATGTACAGCATAGCCGAGGATGCCTGCGGCCGTCTTTGGATAGGAACTTTCGACGGACTGCTGATGATAGAAGACAAGGACCTGCTTTTGGCTGCCCGTTCCGGGCAATATCGTTCCGACAGACTGTTCAACCTGTCTTCATCGCCGGGAATTTCCGGCAATGTGGTCATGGAAGTGGTGTTTGCCGACACTTTCGGTGCCGTCCTGACGAACGGCAATGTCGACATCATCGGACTGTCGGACGGGAATCCGACGATATCTTATGTGAATCTCCCGGCAGGACTGTATGCCACGACTTTAGCCTCGGATGGCGGACGGATATGGATCGGTACCAGTCGCGGGCTTTTCAGCCTGTCCGGCAATGGCAGGGCAATACAGACGGCAGGTTTCGGACTGAACGTGGATGCGATAGTGCCGGATGATGACAGAGTCATTGTCCTCAGCGGCAAGAACATATATGTTTTGGATATTGCCGCAGGCACCTGGTCTCATTATTCTTTCGGAAACAGCTCTCTTTTTTGCGGCATTGCCGGAGAAGCCGGCACCGTTTACTTGGGCTCTACTGACGGATATTTCGAATTCAGACCAGATGCATTGCCGGAGGCACCCGGACAATCTCCGGTATCGGTCACTTCCCTTTTTATCGGCAACGAAAGGGTGGAAGTCGGCAGGGAATACGACGGCAATATCATTTTGCCGGTCAATTTGAGTGAGCTGTCCGGTATTGTCCTGAAACATGACCAGAACTCGTTTTCGGTCGAGTATTCGTCTTTCGACTTTACCGGCAGGAATGCCCGGTTCGTCTACAGACTGAAAGGATTGGATGACAGCTGGCAGGAAACAGCCGACAGCCGGGCCGTATTCATAAATGTCCCGGGTGGAAAGTACTGTTTCGAAGTGGCGGCCGCCATGCCGGACGGGAGCATGCCCGTATCCGTGGCTTCACTGCCTGTCAGGGTGCGGACAGTCTGGTATATGACTCCGTATGCTTACATAATGTATTTCCTGATATTCGCAGGACTGTGTACCTGGGTGTTTTACTACCTCAGGATGCGGCACCAGTTGCAGATTGAGCACATGGAGAGAGACAGGGCGCTGAAAAGTGCCGATATGAAGACGGAGTTCCTGTCGAACGTGTCGCATGAGTTCAAAAGCCCGTTGAGCATAATACTCGGATTCGTGAGCCGGATGATAGCTTCCGAGTCGGACGCCATGAGGACGCGCGAGTTGAATACCGTCAGGCAGAATGCCGAGAAAATGCATCTGCTTTTGGACCGGATGGTGCAGTTCAACGAGGACAGCGGCAGTGCATCGCTGTTTATACCGTCGGCCGTGTCGCTGCAGGAGATGGCGCGGGAAGTGTATGACAGATATGCCGAGCCGTTCGCCCGAAAAAATGTGAATGCACGTTTCGTGGCGGATGAAATCGGATACATTTTCATGGTGGATAAGGTGAAAATGGAGACAGTTTTGTCCAATCTGCTGTCCAATGCATTGAAATTCACTCCTTCAGGAGGCAGTATTCTGATGAGCGTGAGTGTCGGGGAGGAGACCGAGGACATGCTGTATGCCGATATCAGAGTGGCTGATACGGGCTGCGGGATAGCTGAGGATGAACTGCCGTTGGTATTCAACCGGTATTATCGTGCTCCGTCAGGTCAGAAAGACAACCCGGGAGGCTCGGGTATCGGTCTGGCCCTTGTCAGGGAAATCGTCGAGCAGCACAAAGGAAAGGTCTGGGCGACTTCCGAACTCGGGAAGGGTACGTCCTTTACCGTCAGGCTGTCCACCATGAAGGCGGATTCTTTCGTACTGAAATCCGACGGAAAGGAAGAAGTGTCCCTGCATTCCCTTTCGAATGTCTGGCAGCACGACCGTAAGCCTATCATTCTTTTGGTAGAGGACAATGCGGATATCCGGGACTTCATCACGGCGTCTCTCGGGAAAGACTATGTTTTCCTCTCGGCCGGCGATGGCAGACAGGGGCTCGACATAGTGTCGAAAGAAAAGGTGGATTTGGTGATAACCGATATTGCGATGCCCGAAATGGACGGCCTCGCAATGAGCAGGGCCATACGCAATTCTCTCGAGACCACTTTCCTGCCGATTATCATTCTGACCGGAAAAAACGACGAAAGGACGGAACTGAAATCGTTCGAGTATGCCGATGCCTTCATAGCCAAACCGTTCAATCTCAACTATCTGAACAACCGCATCATCCAGCTCCTGATAAAACACGAACAATATTTGGCCAAGGTCCGCCAGCAGAAGATTTTAGAGCCGTCGGAGGTAGAGCCGGGCAGGTCGTACGATGAGGAACTGCTCCGGAATGTGGTGGATATCGTGGCGAAACATTTGGAGGATCCGGATTTTTCAGCTGCAGCCTTGTGTGCCGAAAGCCGCTACGGCAGCAAGCAGGTTTACAGGAAGATAAAGCAGCTCACCGGCCTGAGTATCGTGGAGTTTATCCGTGACACCCGTCTGCAGAAAGCCGCCCAGTACCTCTCCCAGGGCAAAC
>CALUSD010000047.1 GCA_944323295.1 uncultured Bacteroidales bacterium
TGTCGCAAGAAAATAAAGGATATTTGGGACGCAGTTCCATTTTCAAATTAAAAGAATAAGAATATGAATATAACGGTAAGTGCTCGTGAACTTGAGAAAATTCTCGATGCGACACCGCCTGAACAGAATGTCATGCTCGTGGGCAGGCACGGGACAGGCAAGTCGGAGATTCTTCTGAAATATTATTCTTCGAGAGGGCAGAAAGTCGTATCATTTTTCTTAGGGCAGATGAGTGATCCGGGGGACCTCATAGGACTGCCGCATAAAAACGAAATTTCCGGCAAAACTGAATTTCTTCCTCCATACTGGTTCCCGACTGACGGAGAACCGATTGTCCTTTTCCTCGATGAACTGAACAGGGCAAGACCGGAGATATTGCAGACTGTCATGGATCTGACACTCAACAGGACTTTGGCTGGACGGAAACTGCCGGCAGGAAGCCGCATCATATCTGCGGTAAACGACGGTGAAGAATATCAGTTGACGGACCTCGACCCCGCGTTGGTCTCCCGCTTCAATATCTACAGATTCAGACCGACCGCGGCCGAGTGGCTGATATGGGCTGAGGAAAAAGGCGTAGACAGGAGAATCATAGCATTTATTTCAAAAGAACAGAACTGGTTAGATGATGACGGCAGCGAGGACGGAACGGATTTGGACAGACATCCCGACAGGCGCAGCTGGAAACGAGTTTCCGACATTATCAGCAGCAGACCGGAACTGTCGGACATAGACAAGAAGCTGATTGCCGGAATCGTAGGAACCAAGGCTGCGGCCAAATTCATCTATTTCGTGACTTCCGAAAATACGCTGACGGGAGGCGAAGTCCTGCTTCAATGGGAGAAATACCGGGCGAAAGTGCAGAAACTTCAGCTGCACGAATTGTCCATGTTGAACGAATCCATGTTCAGGTTTCTTGAAACGGGCGATGAGGTAGATGAAAACAAGGATGTCATATCATCTGCGTTGGAATCATATCTGAAACATCTTGCATCGAACAGGAAAAATGAAGCGTATGCGCACTGGGTGTCATTGTTCGGCAGCAGCGATTACCCTCACGCGGTGCTGTTCATAATGACGCAGAAACCGGCTCTGTACAAGGATATTGCAAAGTTCGTCAAAAATCTGTAGGAAAACTTTTTGAAACAGGTTGTTCGGATAAGGATGATGCTATGGTGAAAATGATGGAACAGGAAAAGCTGACAGTCGCAGCGGAAGACCGGCTGCGCCATATTGCGGAGCAATGGTTTTTGTCGGAGCCTGCATTTTTTGCCGTTTACTGTACGCATAAACTGACGATAAATCCTAATATGCACTGTGCCGTAAGGACCGGAAAGGGGAGGATAGAGTACAATCCGGAGTTGGTCGGCTGTCTCGGCGACAATGCTTTGGAAGAGGCTGTCGGCATCGAAATGATCCGTCTTTTTCTGAAACATCCATACGAGCGCCGGCCGGAACATTGTCCAGGAAGCAAGATGCTGGCAGCGAGTGACATGGCCATATGGTCGAATTACAAGTTCAGCTATTGCAATATCGCTTCTCCAGATTCCGCAGGGCTGCCGGAGGGGCAAAGTTATGAATGGTATTTGGCTCATTTGCCGGCCGGTGCGGATGGACAGCTGAGTCAGGATTGCGGGAGTATGCAGGACGCAGTGCAGGGAGAATCGTCGGCAGGGTCTGAATCGGAATACGTGGCTGCCTGCAATAATAATGTGGCTGCCTACAATAATAATATAGAGGCGGAAACAGCTGAGGACAGAACTGCATTGTGGGAGGAGGACAGCGTCATGTCGGAAATGATCAACGACCTTGTCAGGAATGTCAAGGACTGGGGGTCGCTTGCCGGCAGCATGTCGGAGATGATTGTCGCCGGCAGCCGGTCATGTATCGACTACAGGAAAATTCTCAATTCTTTCCGCGCTTCAGTCATCTCGACGAAACGATGCCTTACACGTATGAGACCGAGCAGAAGATACGGCTTTCAGCAGATGGGCAGCAGATTCGACTTTACCACAGGACTTTTGGTAGCAGTAGATACGAGCGGCTCCATTTCGTCCCGTATGCTTGAATACTTTTTCGGCATCGTCAACAGGTTTTTCAAGTACGGCATCAGATCCATCGACGTAATCCAGTTCGACAGCGAGCTTCACGGCGAAGCCGTAACGTTGAAAAAAGCCGTCGCGAAAACATTTGTATCCGGGCGCGGCGGGACTTCTTTCCAGCCTGTCATAGACTATGCGGCAGCGCACGGCAGAAAGTACGACGGTCTGATAATCCTTACGGACGGCTGTGCTCCTCGTCCGGTATTGCCGAAGCATTGTCCTTTGAAAATAGCATGGGTCTGCGAAAGCCGCCATTCGTATGAGCAGCATCATGAGTGGATGAGCAAGTACGGGAGAGTATGTTACATAAATCTGAAATAATGAAGAACGACAGTTTTGCAAAACGTTTGAAACAGGGCGAGGACATAAGCAGTATGCGGAGAAAATTTTACGTGTCCAAGATTTTGGATATCTGTTATGTCTCCAACTATTATGATTATTGCAGATGCCGGAAAGCGGATTACTTCGAGATTGTGAAAAACTTGTCGGAAATCCCGGATTTGCAAGGTCGGAGTATCGAAAATTCCGATTTTCGGGGAAATGATTTTATTGCGGGACAAGAGTTCTCGGTTGGCGGCCTGTTCAAATACAGATTGTTCCTGTACAGGATGCCTGGCGGGTATTCGTTATTTTACATGCGCAGCATTCTGGTTTTGGATGATATGGAGTTTTTTGCAAGTCCGAAAGAATCAGTTTCAGACGGTTTCGGGGCCAAATTGATGCAGATTGCGGCAGAACTGCCGCAATGGAATACCGAATGGCGGAAACTGAATACGGGGATACTGAAATTGCGCAAGCAAATCGATGTCGGCTCCTCTACCATCGAATCCGTACTTCCTGTAATCTTGGAAGAACTCGGTTACCCTTATTACACCGAACGCGACGCGGGGGATACGCTGCTTTATGTAAGACTGCCGTATCACCGCTGTCTGAGCATCAAGTTGAAACCGGAAATGGACATGACGAAACTGATGGAACTTTCAGAGAACATAAGGATGATCGATGAGGCGCTGAAGAAAATGGGAAATACCTATCTGAAAGTAAAGAATTACGGCAATAACATAAAATGGAGCAAATGAGAGGGTCCCCTCCTACGGTAAAAAGTAATGTGGACATCTTTATCTATAATAAAACAAAGAGACCGCCCAAAATCTCTTTTGGGTCGGCCTCTTGTATCACACTATATGTAGAGGTTTTTACTGCTCGTCCATGAGCTGCATGTGCTGCACATAGATGGCTTTTTTGATCTCCTCTCTTCTTTTTACGGAAGGTTTTACGAAAGCCTTTCTGGCACGGAGTTCGCGGATCGCTCCTGTCTTTTCGAATTTTCTTTTGAATTTCTTCAATGCTTTCTCTATGTTCTCGCCCTCTTTTACCGGTACTATAATCATTTCTTAATCACCTCCTTTTATTTGCGGCTGCAAAATTAACCATATTATTTTGATTTCAAAATTTTTTTGAAATCCTCCATTCCTTTTGTAGCCACGTTCCTGATATGGGTGATTCTCGGGTCGGACACCGGAACATCTTTCGGGTCTATTATGTATATGGGCGTATCGTATCCGGCATACCTGAAAAGTCCGGCGGCAGGATATACCTGGAGGGAAGTCCCCACTATCAGCAGTATGCCGGCACGTTCCACTGCATTTATTGCCATCTCTATTTTCGGCACGGCTTCCCCGAACCATACTATGTGCGGTCTCAGCTGGGCCCCGTCCGGAGCAAGATCCCCGATGTGAATTTCTCCATAGCCGATATCGAAAACGGACTCCTCGGAAAAGCCGTCCCTGTCGTTGCATCTGTCCTCGGGACGCACTTTGGTCAATTCTCCGTGCAGATGGATGATCCGGGTGCTTCCGGCCCTCTCATGGAGATTGTCCACATTCTGGGTCACGACAGTCACATCATACTCTTTTTCAAGTTCCGCGATGGCGATATGCGCCGCATTCGGTTTTACTGTACCGAGTTCGCGTCTCCTGGTATTGTAGAAATCGAGCATGAGGCCCGGATTTCTGTACCAGCCTTCTATGGAAGCCACATCTTCGACCCTGTAGTTTTCCCAGAGCCCGTTGCTGTCCCGAAACGTGCTGATTCCGCTCTCGGCGCTCACTCCGGCTCCCGTCAGCACCACTAATTTCTTCTTTCCCATATTACAAATATTGTTTTTGTATTGGAGTACGGATATTACAAATATCGTTTTTGTATTGGAGTATAGATATTACAAATATTGTTCTTGTATTGGAGTACGGATAGTATCTCCGGCGGCATTGGCTCCCGAAACCGATGACAAACCGAAAGTAGTCGAGCTTGTTCGGACTACTGAGGTGCGAAAGAGGAAAACCAGTAACAGGTTAAAGGGAGGGGACCCACAAAGTGGGG
>CALUSD010000048.1 GCA_944323295.1 uncultured Bacteroidales bacterium
CAGGCTCCGCCACCACGAACTACGTCTACGGCTCGGAATCGGTAGTCGGCATATATGCCAGCAGCATGGGAAATCCCGGTCTGAAATGGGAGACCACCACATCCGCAAATGTAGCAGTGGATTTCTCCTTCTTCAAGAACAGACTCGGAGGTACGGTGGAATTCTACGATTCCTTCACCACGGACCTACTTCTGAAACAGTCCATACCGAACATGACCGGATTCGGCCAGGTATGGACGAATCTCGGAAAGACGAGCAACCGCGGAGTCGAGGTGACCCTGAACTCCACTAACATAGCCTCTAAGAAATTCTCATGGAACACCAATTTCGTATTCTCGTTCAACAGAAACAGAATCGAAAGTCTCTACGGTCTCGATGCCGACGGGGACGGAAAAGAAGATGACGATGTAGGCAACAAATGGTTCATCGGCTATCCGGTAAACGTGGAATACGACTATGTGTTCGACGGCATCTATCAGGAGGGCGACCCTATGCCGGAAGGCTATGAGCCCGGATATATCAGGGTCTGGACAGAAGCCGGGGATCCGACCAAAAGCGCCGTAGCCACGGATAAAAGAGTCATCGGACAGAAGGAGCCCAAAATCCGATGGGGAATGGGCAATACGTTCACTTACGGAAACTGGTCGCTGTACGTATTCATCAACGCGATGCACGGCTGGGTAGGCAAATTCAACCGTCTGATTCCATACAATCCCGGAAAATCCCTCAACATGTTGGACGTAGGCTACTGGACAGAACAGAACAAGTCGCAGACCAGACCGTCATTGGTGTTCGACAACCCATTGGACATGAGATACTATCTCAAACGCGACTTCATCAGAATACAGGATGTGACTCTGTCCTACACCCTCAGCAACCGCTGTCTTGAAAAGGTCGGAATGAAAAGTCTCAAGGCCTATCTGACGGTAAAAAATGCCTGGACTTTCACCGAATGGCTCGGTTTCGATCCGGAGACAGGTACGGAGCCGGGGGCATATCCTACAGCCCGGACGTACATGATAGGTCTCAGTTTCAGTTTTTAAGCAATTCATTTTAACGCAACAACCATGCATAAACACATAATACCCGTACTCTGCATCTGCCTTTTCATGTCGGGATGTTCCGACAAGTTCTTGGAGGAGACACCGAATGCGCTCGATCCCGACAATGCGGCCCTGTCGAATGTCATGGGATTTGAAAGTGCGATAGCTGCACTGCATGCAGCAGCAAGAGATCAGTTCAAAGACTCGACGACGCCATTCCACATGCATGCAGGAACGGATATCGCCACCATAGGCGACCCGGCACTGTCAGAAAGCAAGAATGTGCTCACATCCATTACGCCAAACAGCCAGTGTGCCATTTTCTACTGGCACTGGGCATATCTGAACGTGCTTCCAAGAGCAAATACCATCATTGCGGGAGCAGAAAACAACGATGTGGACTGGGAAAGCGAAGCACAGAAGAATTCATACATAGCGGAAGCCAAATTTTTCAGGGCTTATGCCCATGAATTCTTAGTCAATCTGTACGGAAGGATTCCGGTGGTGCTCGAGCCAATCAGGGAACCGAAAACAGATTTTGTCAGGGAAGACAGAAAAAAGACACTGGAAATCATCCGCGATGATCTCATTTATGCAGCGACATGGCTTCCCGAAACTCCGTCTGCCGAAGGACGCGTACCTCAGGCTGCCGCCTGGCATCTACTCTCGGAAATCTACATCTGTCTTGAAGAATATGACCTCGCCATAGAAGCCGCCAGCAAAGTCATCGATTCCGGGAAATACGAACTGATGAAAGAGCGTTTCGGAAATTATAAAGACGAGCCCGGCGATGTATTCTCCGACCTGTTCTTAGAGGGCAACCAGTCAGCAGCTTCTGGAAACAAAGAAATACTCTTGTGCTACCAGGTGGAATACGATACTCCGGGCGGCGGAGGACAATGCAACGGAAACATCTGGCTCAGGGCTTTCGGACCGAGATATTTCGAACTCAAGGACCCTGACGGAAATGCGGGAATGCAGGTCTGCGACAGTTTGGGACGTTCGGTAGGCTGGATACGGACCAGCAACTATGCCAACTATGATATCTGGGCAGGAGACAACTGGGACGACATGCGCAACTCGAAATACAACATCAGACGGGACTGGTATTTCAATGCAGGTCCCCACACGGGCGAAAAGGTTCCGAAATGGTCTGAAAGCTATCAGTACGACTCGTTATACATCCTGTACCCTCGATGGAGAAAGGTAGAAGGAGAATCGAAAGGAGGCGCAGCTACCGGGAGGACATGGAAAGACTACCCTATGTTCCGTTTATCGGAAACCTATCTTCTGAGAGCGGAAGCCTATATGAAAAAGGGAGGGGACGACAATCTGCAGAAAGCCGCAGGCGATATCAATGAACTCAGGTCCCGGGCCAAGGCGAAACTCATTTCAAAGGAAGACGTCACCATGGACTATATATTGGATGAACGGGCCCGTGAACTCATGATAGAAGAGCCTCGAAGGAAAACTCTTGCCAGGACAGGGACTCTGTACGAGCGGGTAAAAAAATATGCAGTCCTCGAAGAAACGAGAAATACAGTACAGCCGTACCACCAGTGGTTTCCTATCCCCCAGCAGGCCATAGATGCCAACACCGGCTGTCCTCTCGGGCAGAACTACGGCTATCCCGGAGCTACCGACACGGAAATCATTCCATTATTGTAAACCGCAAATCAACAACACAAAACGAATATGAAAACAAAAACGATTCTCAGCATCTCGGGTGCCATAGTCATCGGGATGTCCATAATGACTTCGTCCCTGTTCACAGGCTGCACGAAGGCGGAAGAAGAATTTCTTGTAGATCCCAACAAAAAGCCGGAGCAGGAAGAGCCCGACGAGCCGGACAAGCCGATAGTCTTGGACGGAGAAATAGTTGCCTACCCGGCAATACAGTCGTTGGAAACCAGCGACGACTTCAAGGTAACGGCCAACGGCACCGAAATATGGGTGGAAAAATATGAAGTGGACCTGCCGACAGCGCCGTACAAGGACGGAGAAGAAGACTTTGTGCACAAGGTATCGTCCTATCTCGGAACACAGAGGACGGCTTTCGCCAGATTTTCCACTTCCGGAGGAGCGCATATCGAAATAGAGACGGAATCTGCCGTTTCGAACTGCGTTGTGCATCCTAAAAGCAAGAATATCATGGTGGAAGGTACCGGCACCAACAAGATATCTTTCAATATCGCCGGTCCCGAGAAACTGTATGTGGAAATAGACGGCTTGCCGGAACTGTACATCTTCGCGGATGAACCGGAAACGGACAAGCCTGATGAAAACGACCCGACCTACTATTATTTCGGACCCGGCGAGCATATAATCGACGGCGGCCAGCTTGTAATCGCAAACGGTGAAAAGAAAAACGTTTACATAGACGCCGGAGCCATCGTAAAAGGCAGCATCAGATTCGACAATATCAAGGGCGGTGCCGTACTGCACGGGCGCGGAATACTCGACGCCACTGTCGCCGGGGGAGCATACAATGTCGTATACCAGCACTATTCGAGCGGGGTAACAGTTCGCGATGTTATGCTGCGAAATTCGACAAGAGGATGGATGTGCTGGCAGTACCAGTCTCCTTACGCCACATACGAAAATGCAAAAATCATAGGCTACGGAGCCAACAACGATGGCATTCCGAACACGAGCCCTCAGGGATTGACAGTCAGAGACTGCTTTATCAGGGCTACCGATGACTGCATCTCCCTGAAAACAGAAAACAAAGACATAGATGCGGATGTGACCATCGAAGGTTGCACGATGTACGGAGTAGCGTCCAGCGACGGCGTCATGGTGGGCTATGAATGCAAGGGACGGCTGACCAACGTGACGGTAAAGGACTGCGACATCATAGGAGGCAGGGGGTCTACAATCCTCGGCTACGGTCATGCCGGATTCTCGGTATGCTGCGACGGACCCGGTCCTATCGAAAATGTGACATTCGAAGATGTCAGGGTAGAAAACAAGATATTCGAAAACAATATGATCAGCGTAGTCACGGACGGAACTGCCTATATGTCCAATACGTCGTCATATTACGGCAAGCCCGGCTCCATCAGCGGCATCACCCTCAAAAACGTCCAATGGGAACATGCCGGAATGCCTATGCGCTTCGTGGGCCACAGTGCCGAAAATACCATTTCGGACATACTGTTCGAGAACTGCTATGTCGGAGGCACCAAGATAGATGCGAATTCGGCATATTACACTACTTACATTGCCCCGAACATCAACGAATACGTAGATGCCGGAAAAATCCGGTTCAAATAACAAATGACTCTCAAAATGAAATACCACTTACACATACTTTTTTTCACGACCCTGATGATGACGGGAGCCGGTCTGCCGGCACAGGAGCACGACTGTCCGTACACGATAGACGCCCTCACGCCATCGCCTCACTACAGCGTCATTGCCGAGGGCAAAGAATGCTTCACGGAACTTTTCAGCGTTCCTACCCCGTCGGGGCCGGACATGTCTCCGCGTGACGCGAACTTTGTAGGCCGCGTAGGTGAATATATCGGAGACAGGCAGGACATCGCCATTGCCCGTTTCGTTCCGAAAGGGGCAGCATCTCCAGTAGAAATCCGTCTCGCGGATTTTTCCGAAAACTGCCGCATCATGCCTGAAGACGCAGTCTCCGACATTGCCGGTATCGGCTCGGAAACCATTGAATTCAAAATGGCTGCGAACACTTATGCATACGTCGAAATCGATGATCTTCCGCCTCTGCTCATCTCGTCCGAACAGACTGTGCCCATGACTTGCGACAGGAAGGACCCGAAGGTGAAATATTTCGGTCCGGGGAAGCATGAAGCGGGTGAAATAGTTCTCGAATCCGGGGATATTCTCTTCATAGATACGGGGGCCATCGTCTACGGTACGGTGAAAATGGCCGGATGCTCGGACGTAACCATCACCGGAAACGGGATTCTCGACACTTCCCATCAGGAAAAAGGGGCGGCGATACATTTCGACAACTGCTCGGATATCAGTATCAGCAGCATCCTGATACGCAGTTCCAAAGGAGGATGGATGGTAGTCCCGAGCAACAGCTCCGATATCAGAATCAAGGACGTGAAGATACTCGGTTTCGGGGCCAACAATGACGGGATAGACCTCGTTTCAGACTCCGACGTGCGTATCGACCGCTGCTTCATAAGGTCTACTGACGACTGCATAGCCCTGAAAACAGGGAAAAGCCGGGGCTCGTCGGACATCTGCATCTCCGACTGCACTTTCTACGGATTCGCCTCCAGCGACGGAGTCATCGTAGGCTATGAAGCACGGAGCCCTATAGATTCCGTATTTGTCAGGAACTGCGACGTCCTCGCCTGCAGGGGCACGAGCCCTACCGGAGGGAAATCGCCTTTCAGCATCATCTGCGACGGACCCGGACCGATTTCGAACATATTTTTCGAAAACTGCAGGATAAGCGAGGATGTCGAATTCAAGAATCTGGAAATCAGCGTGACGAACGGGCAGCAGTACGTGTTCATGGAGCCCGGGAAAGTGGACAATGTAGTCTTCCGGAACGTCCACTGGGCACAGGGAGACGTACCTTTCATGATCTGGGGGCACGATGCGGAGCACAGGGTGACGAACGTCACTTTCGAGAACTGCACCATGGGCGGCAAACCTTTGAAAAGCCACAAGGATGCGACCGTCTTGGTCAACAGATATACCGACATGATAAACTTCGTCTATTCGGGAAAGGAAAAGACATTCAGACGCTTCTGACGTATTCTCAAAAGAAAATGCCATGAAACGGATCTTGGTACTGGCTGCGCTTCTGACAGGTATCTGCAACCTGTCGGCGCAGCGGAAATACATCCCGATGAACGACGGATGGGAAATCCGGCCTGCCCTGAATACCGGGAGCAAGGTGCCGGAATCGCAGAACATAAATCTTCCGCATACCTGGAATGCCGAAGATGTCATGAAAACGAAGGATTACCTCAGGACTGCCATGCTCTATATCAAACATTTCGACCTGTCGGAGCGGGAGATGGCAGGAAAACGGTTATTCCTGTATTTCGAAGGAGTAAATTCCACTGCTACTGTCTTTACAAACGGCAGATTTTCAGGGGAGCACCTCGGAGGATACACCGGTTTCTGCTTGGAAATCACAGACTTCGTCAAGGCCGGAGACAACAGGATAGAAGTGCTTGCGAGCAATGCTTTCAGGACGGACGTTGCCCCGCTCACAGGGGATTTCAACGTCTTCGGAGGCATTCACAGGCCCGTAAGCCTGCTTGTCACGGACCGGAACTGCATTTCGCCTCTCGACTACGGCTCGGACGGAGTATATGTCATACAGAGAAAAGTATCCGAAAAGAAAGCCGAAATAGAAATCCTGACGAAACTTTCCATAAAGGGCAGCGGTCTCGAGATTTCCGCGGAAATCTCGGACAATGACGGAAATCCGGTCGGGGAAATCACATCCGATATCCCTTACAATGCTTCAGAAATCCGCCAGCTGATGACGATAGACAACCCGATTCTGTGGAACGGAAAAAAGAACCCGCATCTGTACACTGTGGACATCAGGCTCACGAACGGGAAAGACACTCTCGACAGGGTATCGGTAAAAACCGGCCTGAGGTATTTCTCAGTGGATCCTGACAAAGGTTTTTTCCTCAACGGAGAATATCTCGACCTTTACGGATTCGGCAAACATGAAGACATGGAAGGACGCGGCTCGGCTCTGATTGAAGAAGACTATTACCGGGATTTCGCCATGGTCATGGAATCCGGCGCCACGTCCATGCGGTTTACGCATTATCCTCATGCCGAAATCGCATACGACCTGTGCGACAGCCTCGGTCTCGTGGTATGGAGCGAAATACCGTATGTGGGTCCCGGAGGCTTTCTCGGGCCGGGCTATATTCCGACGGACGGATACCGCGACCATCTGCGTACCGTCCTGAAAGAAATGATAAGACAGAAATTCAACCATCCCTGCGTCTGCTTCTGGGGACTGTCGAACGAGCTGAATTTCAACTATGACGACCCGCGGGAGTTCTCGTCCGAGCTCAACGCCATCGCCAAAAGCGAAGACCCGTCGCGTCTGACCGTTTATGCGACCTTCATAAAGGAGAATGTTTTGGACGAAATAGCTGATCTGACAGCCTACAACAGATATTTCGGGTGGTATGAGGGCAAGCCGGAAGACCTCGGGGCATTCCTCGACGATGTGCACTCATCCCACAGGTATATTCCTGTGGCCATGTCGGAATACGGGGCCGGAGGAAGCATCCGGCACCATGAAGATACTCCGGTCAAGCCTGCTCATGAAAGCCGCTGGCACCCGGAAGAATACCAGGCCCTGTGCCATGAAAAGAACTGGATAGAAATGTCCCGGAGACCTTTCGTGTGGGGCAAATACATCTGGAATTTCGCGGATTTCAGCTCTTCCGTCAAAGATGAGGGAGACAGGTTCGGCATCAACGACAAAGGTCTCGTCACGCGGGACAGAAGCGTAAAAAAGGATGCCTTTTATTTCTACAAGGCGAACTGGAGCGACGAGCCCATGGTATATATCACCTCGAGGCGCCACACGCAGCGGAGCTCGCCCGTCACGGACATAAAGGTGTATACCAACATGGAGAAGGTGACGCTTTACGTAGACGGGCGCAATGCCGGAACGGTCCGGCCGGATGAGTACGGGAGAGCCGTCTGGCATGACATCTCTCTTGCCGAAGGCGGAAACAGGATCGAAGTCATTGCCCGCAAGGGCAGCAAAACCCTGTCGGACTCCTGTACATGGTATCTGAAACAATAATCCTAATACAATGAAAACCGATATCAGAAGATATATCCTTTCAGTGCCGTTTATCGCCATGCTGTTGTGTGGCTGCAGCGGCCAAAACGATGCGGGAGAAAGAATGGAAGCAGCATTCCGCAATCCTCCCGAAGAGACCAGGCCATGGGTCTACTGGTACTGGCTGAACGACAATATCTCCCGGGAAGGCATAACGGCAGATCTGGAGGCCATGAAGGCTGCCGGCATAGGAGAAGCCCTGATAGGCAACGTGAAAGACCCGTCATCGAGCTACGGTGAAGTAGAGGCTCTGAGCGACGAATGGTGGGACTGCTTGGAATTCGCCGTTCGGGAAGGCGGCAGGCTCGGCATGAAAATCGGACTGTTCAACTGTCCTGGATGGAGCCAGTCGGGAGGGCCATGGATAAACTGGGACGAGTCGATGCACTACCTTTCGACTTCGGAAATCCGGGTCAAGGGAGGCCGGAAGATAAACGTAGAATTCGAATCTCCGGACGAGGAATATGAAACCGTCTCCGTCCAAGCCTTTCCTGCTCCGAAAGATGACGATGTATGTCTGGGCGGCGTGAAAATCACAGGCTCGGACGGGATCCGCCATCCGGAAGCGCTGTTCGACGGGGACGAGAGCACCTGTGCGGATATCCTCCGGTACCCGGCCTCGGTGGAATTCGCATCCGACGGGACATTCTCTGCCCGGAGCATCGAAATCATCCCGGGAGACCTGCCGATGTGCGCGGAAATGACCTTGGAATATTTCAGTCCCGGGACAGGATGGACGGCAGCTGCCTCCCGCAACATCGACCGGAACGTCCTGTTCAGGAATGTCGGGCCGGAAGTCTATGCTCCGATAACAGACGCCTTTCCGAAAACGGATGCGGGGAAATTCAGACTGACATTGGCCGAAGGCCATATTCCTTTTTCGAAATCAGACGATATGGAAGGACGTTTGGCTGAAATCCGGCTCCGTTCCGGTGCCAGGGTATCGCACGCTCCTGAAAAACAGCTTGCGAAAATGTACCCGGCATCTACGGTCCGCCCCGATTCATATGTCTGGGATGAGCCGGTCGAGCCTGAAAGCCGTGAGTTTACGGTGAATCCCGAAGATGTCGTCGACCTGACCGCCCTTGCGGACAGCACGGGTTCCCTGGCCTGGGATGTTCCTGATGGAGACTGGATAATCCAGCGCACAGTCAGCCTCAACACCGGAGCCAAGAATCTCCCGGTCACGCCTGCTGCGGAAGGATACGAAGTGGATAAAATGAGCAGGACAGCCGTCAGAAATCATTTCGATGCATACGTCGGCAGACTGTTGGACAGCCTTTCCTCCGAAGAAAAACGCACCTTCGCCCATGTGGTGGCGGACAGTTATGAAACAGGGTCGCAGAACTGGACGCCCGATTTCAGGGATGAATTCATGTCTGCCTACGGATACGACCCTGTGCCATGGCTACCGGTATTGGGCGGCCGGATAGTCGGAAATGCGGACTGCTCGGACAGGTTTCTCTGGGATTTCAGGCGGCTGATAGCCGACATGATTGCGCACAACTACGTGGGAGGCCTGAGGGAGGCCTGCAACGAGAACGGGCTCGAACTCTGGATAGAGAACTACGGTCATTGGGGATTTCCGGGAGAATTCCTGAATTACGGGGGACATGCAGACAGGGTTTCTGGAGAATTCTGGGTAGGAAAGGGCGGAACAGGTCCTTTCGGATACGACGCCGAATGCAGGATAGCATCCTCGGCCGCACACATCTACGGTCTCGGTCCCGTTTCAGCGGAATCCTTTACGTCGAGCCATACTTTCGTGAATACTCCGCGCGACCTGAAACGTTTCGGAGACTACTCATGGACCTTGGGGACGAATCATGTCGTCTTTCACGTGTATCTGCATCAGCCATACCCTGAAAAGCCGGGAATTTGCGCATGGTTCGGCACGGACTTCAACAGACATTCCACCTGGTTTTCAGAGATGGGCACCTATGTCGACTACATCAGACGGTCCTGTACGCTTCTCCAGTCCGGCGAGCATGTCGCCGACGCGGCATATTTCATCGGAGAGGACGTGCCGGTCATGAATGCGGAGAAAAATCCGGAATTGCCGGAAGGCTACGATTTCGACTATATCAATGCCGAAGTCCTGCTGAAATACGCGAAAGCTGAAAATGGACATCTGAAACTGTCGACCGGTCCCGAATACCGGGTGCTCGTCCTGCCGGACAAGAACAGGATGAGGCCGGAAGTCCTGGAAAAAATCCACGATCTGGTAAAAAAGGGAGTTGTGGTTGCCGGGCCGCGCCCGGCAATGTCTCCGAGTCTTGAAAACTACCCTGAATGCGACAAGCAGGTAGCAGACCTTGCCGACAGGCTCTGGGGGAATGTCGACGGGAAGACGGTCAAATCGCGGCGGGTCGGCAAAGGCATGGTTTTCAGCGGCACAGGCTTGGAAGAAATTTTCGACACTCTCGGTGTCGGCCGTGATGTCATTGCGCCGGAAGGGGTGCACTATACCCACAGGAAGGATGGAAACGCAAGCATATATTTCGTAGCCAACTATCTGTCCGGGAGCATCGACGACACTTTGGCATTCCGAACGACAGGGCTGCAGCCGGAACTGTGGAATGCCGTGGACGGAAGCATCAGGCCGCTTTACGACTATGCCGTGACCGATACCCACACGAAAATCCCTCTGCATTTCGGGCCGGCGGATTCCTGGTTTATAGTTTTCAGGGATAAAATAGGCGAGGCTCATCCTGAGATCCCGAATTTTCCGGAATACGAAACGGTATGCACCATAGGTCCGGAATGGAAAGTCGATTTTCCAGACTGTTCCGTGCCGGTTTCCGAAGAATGGACCGGACTGCAGGACTGGACAACGAGTTCCGATGACGATATCAGATATTACAGCGGTACTGCCGTGTACAAGACGCTTTTCAGTTTCACTCCGGAGCCGGGCAGGCGATATTTTCTCGACCTCGGGACTGTGGAAGCCATGGCATCGGTAGAGCTGAACGGCAGGCCTGTCACGACGTTATGGAGATATCCCTATTCGACTGAGATTACGGATTTTCTCATAGACGGGGAAAATATCCTGAAAACAGGAGTGACCAATACCTGGTGGAACAGGCTTGTCGGAGACTGCATCACGGGAGACCATAATCAGAGATGGTTTTCTCTCGGCAAGGCGAGCCGCGATCCTGACCGGGAAGGCCGGAATCCGGCAGAAAATGTCTTTGTCACCGCCCCTTGGAACAAGGATAGTCCTCTGACTCCGTCAGGGCTTCTCGGTCCGGTAAGAATACTCACAACCGTCGAATGAGGGTAACTGAAAAGGGTACTTTCTGCGTTACGCTTGAAATTCCACCTTTTCAGTCACCCTCGGGGCTCCACTGCCGGAAGGTACCGCAATACGAATATACCACTTAATCTACACTGTCATGCTGATTTTTTCAAACACTTTTTCAGACCAGGAAGCCTCTTCCGGAAAATATGAGGCGCCATTCATAGACATGCTGCAAGTCTCGGCAGAACAAGGATTTGCAGACTCTGTGCAACAATTCGACATCGACCCTTACGGCGATGGAATAACTTTTTAGGAACAATAAAGGAATCTTTAAAAAATTTCAAAACAGATTCTAAAACCTGAAGATCATGAAAAGAAACTTTTTCCTTATTTTATGCGCCGCTCTGTCCGCAGCCGGCTGTCAGACCGATGAAATAGCGCCTGCGACAAATGGGATATTCACATTGACGGCCGAATCTTCGGCTGTCAGCAAGACCGTTCTGGATACTGAAACCATGTCAGTCTCCTGGGAAGGAAGTGATGAACTCAGCGTCATCGTCTCGAACTCGAAAATACAGGCATTCAAATTCGTCAAAAGTTCGAAAGAAAACACGTTTTATACAGAAAACTTCACTCCTGACGCAGGGAAAAACGAATATTTCGTCATATTTCCATATTCGGAATCGCATGACACGTATTCAGAGCCTTATGTAAGCGGACTTGTGGATATTGCTGCAGGCGTGCAGAATCAGTCGGGCATTTCCGATGCCGGACATATCGATGCTCCTCTGTACGGATATGCAGCAGTCACAGGGACCTCCGGCCCGACAGTAAAGATGCGTCATCTGTCCGCGCTCATAAAAGTCTCGGTCTCCAATGAGACTGAAAACGATATTTCCGTAAAAGGCATCACCCTGAGTTCCGAGGATGCCGTGCTCGGAGGCAGGTACAGGGTCGGCGGAAAAGGCGATGCCACGGAAATCTCGCTCGACTCGGAGGGCTCGAACAGCATCGGTCTGAATGTATCGGACGGAGTCATACGGAGCGGAAAAACGGCCGATTTTTATCTGACCTGCGCCCCTTTCACCTTGTCGGAAGGTGAAACACTGACCGTATCCGCGGATCTCGGCACCGATGTGAAGGAGATTGACAAGACTGCTCCTGCCGGAGGATGGACATTCGCGGCCGGGACTCTCAACAAAACTTCGATATCCGTGTCGTCAGCCGATTTCGGGGACGAGCCGCTGAGCGGGAACGTGACGGCATATCCTGCCATTGAAGGGCTGACAGCTTCACCCGACTATACCGTCAGGGCGAACAACATGGACATCTGGACAGAAGACTTCAACTCGTCCTATGCGGCTTTTGCGAAATTCGCGACCGACGGTCCGGCCAGAATATCCGTTTACACGAATACGCCCGTCTCGACCTGCACGGTGCATCCGGAAAGCAGGAATATTGCCGTGACGGGTCTCGGCACGAAAAAACTGACTTTCGATATTTCAGGACCGGAGAAACTGTATGTGGAGATAGACGGAATGCCGGAACTGTACATATTCGCCGATGCTCCGGAAACTGATGAAGACAAGGCTGCAAAAGAGGACCCGACATACCTCTACTATGGTCCGGGAATCCACGAAATAGAAAGTACTCTTGTCATCGATGCTTCGGCTTCGCAGAAAAACATCTACATAGATGCCGGGGCAATAGTCAAAGGATGCATCGAATTCAAGACCAAAGGTACCATAAGGGGTCGCGGGATACTGGATGCCTCCGGTAAAAGCGGAGAAGCTGCATTGAAAACACATTATACCTCGGGAATGAATGTCCATGACATACTTGTCCGCACGGATGCCGACATGCCGGTATTTTTAGACAACTTCTCGGTGTATACGACCATATCCGGCGCCAAGTTCATCGGCACGGGAGCAGACAACATCGGTCTGAAAATGCATGTCGCCAGAGGCATGACTTTCACGGGCAACTTTGTCAGAAGCTCGAAAGACTGTGTCGTCATCAACTCTTCGGAAAAGAACTACGATGTCAACTCCTCCTTCAAAAACAGCACGCTATGGGCGACTTCAGGCAGCGGACTTTTCTTCGGCATGGAGGGCAAGGGACTGCTCGGCAACATTACCGTCAGCAACTGCGATATCATCGGAGCCGGCGGGACCAGTGCGACTGGCTACGGGAACGCAGGCATCACACTCTGCTGCGACGGTCCGGGACCGGTCCAGGATATTTCATTCGATGATATCCGTATAGAAGGCAATATCTCGCACAGCAACCTGAATATCATAGTGACGGATGCTAAAACATATCTGACTTCCGGCAGCCAGGTCGGTAAGCCGGGCAGCATCTCGGACATCACATTCACGAACGTCACGTGGAAAAACGCTGCCGTGCCGATGCACTTCATAGGCTATTCGGCCGACAATACCGTAAGCGGCATCACCTTTACCGACTGTCTTGTCGGAGGAGAAAAGCTGACGGCATCTTCCGCCTACATGCAGAAAATCGAAATGAACGAGTTTGCGGAGGCGGAAAGCATTGCTTTCCAGTAAACCGGTTTCTTAAACCTGCAGCGGATCCATCACGATGAATTCCGTGTCGGGAAAGTTTTCAGCGAGGAATGTCCGGGCATAACTCTCGGTGTCCTCGCTGATTATTCTGTCATCCTCTGCCGGATAACGGTTGTACACCACGGTATGAAGCTGTATGTTCCGGTTTCGCACGGCCTTGAGACTTAGAAGCAAATGATTTATGCTTCCGAGACGGCCTGAGGCGACGAAAATGAGAGGGTAGCCGTGACCGGCAATGAAATCGATCGTGAGAAGCTCGCGCGTCAGCGGCACCATGAGCCCGCCCGCTCCCTCGACAAGAACGGCATCGTAACGCTCCGATAAAATCCCGGTGGCAGCATCTATCTTTGCGAAATCTATCGGACGCCGGTCGATTTCCGCAGCCAAATGCGGTGAACAGGGATAGCTGTAGATTTCAGGCATTGTCAGCCCTTCGGTATCCTCCGGCAAAAGACCGCAGCCCATTATCTTCCTGTGCAGTTCGATATCCTCGGACATCCCCTCATTGCCTGTCTGCACCAACTTCTGAGTTATCGTCCTCACGCCACTATCATTCCACATTCCTGCAATATACCCCGTAGCATAGCTTTTCCCTATGCCGGTATCGATTCCGCTTACGAAATATACATTGTCTCTCATATATTAAAAAACTGATAATTATTGAGTGCCCCGACATGGGGAATTTCAAGTCTTGTGAAGATGGGGAAACCGCAATGCACTATCATACATGAGGATTTCCGAATCAAGCGTAACGAAGAAAATACCCTTTTGGTCCACTCTAATTTGCCTTGGCTATGATATACAAAGGATGGTATGTCAGGGAGCAGTGGGAATCCGTGCCGGGAAGCGCAAACCGGGCAAGATAACGCCGCGAGAAATCGGTCAAATCCGACTTCGTCCACAAATGACGGCGGATACCGTCGATGATGCTTGCATGTACCAATTTATCGGCTACTATCAAAGTGTCCTTGCCTGCCACTGCAGGAAGAATGCCGAGATTCATGTGATATCCGCTGTTGAAGGCCAAAGCCGCTTCTTTCCCGAACATACCGGCCAGCATGGACTCTACTTCTTCACATACAGGAAAATCGCCTGAAAGAAGGCGGGAAGATGAAGATGTCATGGAGAAGTCTTCGGGTCTGAGGGCCGCGATGAATTCTGCTCGGAGTTCCCTGTCCGCCCCGAGACCGAGATAATCGTTTGATGAAAGGTTCAGAAGATTCCGTCCGTCGACTACAACTTCGCAGCCTGTATGCTCCAACGGCATAAGGCGGCGGAGATTGCCGTCTGCGGCAATCCGGTCCAGTTCCTTTGAATAATATGCGTCTGTCATATCCTCACGTTCATGTATTCATTTGCCGACAGGCTAAAAACGGGTACCCTTTCTACAATTCACCTGCGACTTTCACCAAAGCGGAAGTCAGTTTCCGGAGTTGCCGGGACCCGATGATATAAGGCGGCATCACGTACACTAATTTCCCGAACGGTCTCACCCACACGCCTTCTTCCACGAAACGTTTTTGGATAGAAGCCATATCTACGGATTTTTTCATTTCTATCACACCTATTGCGCCGAGCACCCTTACGTCCTGTACCGAAGGCAGTTTCGCCGCAGGTTCCAGTTCTTCCCTGAGCTGCGTTTCTATTGCGCGGACGCGCACCTGCCAGTCAGAATTCAGCAAAAGTTCTGTCGACGCCTTAGCTATGGCACAGGCTAACGGATTCCCCATGAACGTCGGACCGTGCATGAACGAATGCGGCTCGTTTCCTGAAATAGTATCGGCGACCTTGGATGAGGCCAGTACCGCAGAGAAAGTCATATAGCCTCCTGTCAATGCCTTTCCGATGCACATGATATCCGGCTCCACTCCAGCATGCTCCCAGGCAAAGAGCTTCCCCGTCCGGCCGAATCCTGTTGCTATCTCATCGAATATAAGCAGGATATCGTATTCTCTGCACAAGGCTGCTGCCTGCCTGAGATATTCCGGATGGTAAAACCACATTCCTCCTGCCCCCTGGACGATCGGCTCTAAAATCAATGCAGCGATCTCGTCATGATGCTTTTCCATGATTTCCTGCAGCGGCAGCATGTCGCTCCGGTCCCATTCTCCATCAAAACGCGAGGCGGGAGAAGATGCGAAATACCTGACAGGCAGAGCAGAGCCGAACAGTGAGTGCATCCCGGTCACCGGATCGCAGACCGACATGGCATTCCAAGTATCCCCGTGATAACCGCGTCTAATCGTAACAAAATTCGATTTTCCGGGTTTGCCGGCAGCATATTGATACTGCACCGCCATCTTCATGGCCACTTCTACCGCGACCGAACCGCTGTCGGCATAGAAAATCTTGTCCATGGACGGAGGCGCTATTCCGAGAAGTAGTTTTCCGAGTTCTATGGCAGGCTCATGGGTCAGCCCTCCGAACATCACATGAGACATCTTTTTCAGCTGGGCCTCGGCTGCCGCATTTAGCACGGGATGATTGTAGCCATGTATTGCACACCACCATGAAGACATGCCGTCGACTAAACGGGTCCCGTCCTCCAACACTATCTCACATTCTTCTGCACGGTCGACCTTATAAACGGGAAGCGGATTCGTCGTGGAAGTATAGGGATGCCATAGATGCTCCCTGTCAAAAACATCGTACATCATTGTTTTTCAAAAAGATCATGTGGCCTGAAACCCAATTCCACAGCAGCCTTGTCCGTAGTGTAAAAGTTGTTTATCATCAGGATATCCATGTTCGTGCTGCTGAGTTCAGACGGAATCCCGCACTTTGCCAGGAGATCTCCGATTTTTCCGGCCACGCGCAGCAGGCAGTTCGGTACAGTCACATACATGCGTTTGAGATTGTATGCCTCGGCGATTTTACAGAAAAGTCCCTTGTAGCTGTAGTTTCCTCCGCAGATAAGATAACGTTCTCCGGATTTCCCTTTTTCCATGGCCAAGACCA
>CALUSD010000049.1 GCA_944323295.1 uncultured Bacteroidales bacterium
CATATTTCAGCGGACATTCCATAGACTACGTTCCCGACCCCTACTACATGGGAGCCGACGGCTTCGAACTGGTCCTCGACCTGCTGGAGGATGCCTGCATGAATCTCTATCGTGATTTGAAAAATCAGTAGAGCGTTCTGGACAGGATTTCTTCCTGGACATCCCTGCCGAGTTCTATGAAACGGGCGGAAAAGCCGCCTACTCTCACGATGAGATTTCCATAATTTTCAGGGTGGAGCATGGCATCCTCCAAATCTCCACGGTTCACCACGGTGATCATAAGTTGAGCTCCTCCCGAAGCAAAATAAGTATCCAACAGGGCTCTGGTTTTCAGCAAGCACCCGTCTGAAAACATACGGCCGGAAAGTTTGAGATTCTGAACGGCCCCTGCATGGATCCGGGTCGAGGGTTTCAACATGGAATTCAGCAGTGCCGTCAAACCTTTTCTGTCGCAGCCTCCTGACGGAGCATTGCCGTTGGCTAAAGGCAAACCGGAATGTCTGCCATCGGGAGATGCACCGGTGTAATGACCGAGAACGGTATTCGCATCATTGTTGATAAACACTACCAGGTAGCTGTCCAACCCGACTTTCTTTCCGGAATCAATCGCAGCTTCACATACGGCTCTGTCCACGGCAGTTTTTATGTCATCGGCAATATCATCGTCATTCCCGTATTTCGGCATGGACAGGCATTTCTGCCGGAAAACCTCGTTCCCGGTAAAATCGGTTTCGAGTATCCTTACCATCTCGCCCTGGGTCATGATGGCGGAATCGAAGAGGAAATTCCTTATCACGACGAGACTGTCGGCCGCATTGGTCCCGCCATACGACTCTACCGTTCCTCCGAGATGACGTACTCCGCCATCGAATACAGCGGCAGCCCGCTCCAAACAGTCATCATACAGAATCCCTATAAGATGAAAAGGCGCGGCAGCGCCGGCAAACCGGTATTCGCATATTTCCTGCTCTGCCAAAACTGCCATATATTTTCCGATTTCCGAAACATACGCCTGCCACAAATCCTCATACGAATCATAGCTGCGGCGCTTCAAAACCTCAAGAAGTATCTGCATGAGATTTATCACTCCGCTCGGGGTCCCCACGCTTCTATGATACAAAGTATATTCACCGCAGCCGAAAGGTATGTAACCGACGGCTTCTTCATTCGACACTCCAAATGCAGAAGCGACAGAGGGTATGTTCACATCGTCATTGTAAAGCATCGGGAATGTACACCCTTCGGCGATAGCCGCCATGGCAGCATCTGCCAACTCAGGATTCTGTCCCGAATAAAACCGCAAAGTCACCTGAGGGGCGACACATCTGACCTGGCGTATGGCTTCGATGGCATAGAGAGCGAATCTGTCTGCATTTTTTTCGTTCCTGCGGCCTTTCCCTCCTATGGTAAGACGGGAATCGTACACTCTTCCTCTTTTTTCTATCAGCTTCCAGTATCTCCCTATCATATTTATTGCCAATTCCCGGTCCAAACGTCCGGCTTCAATATCCATAGCAAGAAAATCCCCGAGATATTCGTCCATGCGTCCGAAATTCAAAGAGCCGGCAAGCTGGCAATACAGATAACTCAACTGAATGGCTTCTCGCATCGTTTCCGGTGCCCGGCAACAAAGGGCATCTAAAATCCCGGCTATGGTATTCAAGTTTTCATTCTCCGATCCGCGAAGCGAACCGGCATACCACCTCATCACTTCCGTGACATAATCCAGTTCAGCCGCAGCATCTTCATAATATTTTCTGCATTCAGGTCTTTCATCCGCAAATCGGCTCAGTTCCTGCTTTAAGCCTGGGATACCCAATCGGAGCAGTTTGTCGTAGTCAAGCTGCGTTCCGCTCATCCGGTACAAAGGGAAAGCACAGCCGGCCTCGCCTTTCCAGTCATCGCTCGGCAGCAAGGAAGAAACAGCAGACGAATAACTTTTCCTAAGTTTACAGGCAGAATCCTCCGTTTTCCAGAAAGCGGCGATTTCCGCGAATCTGCACCTGCACTCATCGGACAGACTTGCATCCGCAAGCAACCGCTCCGCTTTTTCTTCGTCGAAATAATAGCAGAATTTATTTACAAGCGCCTGAGGCGTGAATCCGAGTTCATCATCGAATTCACCTCTCCCCGCACACAAATCATCCGGCTCCACCGGCTCAAGCCACAAAGGATATTGGATACGCATGCACTCTAATGCTCTTTTGGCAATATCCCCCTCCCATTTCAAATATGCATCGGTAAAATCGGAAAACAACCGAACTTTAGAATTGCTGTCCATACAGTTATCCTTTTTTGACATTTTCAATACCTGCCTCGCGTAAAAGCGACAGCCATCTGTCCACTTGCCCTTCATTCGGAAGATTCCCGTATATTTCCGGAACAGGCCTTCCGATATCCGTATATTTCGTTTTTCCATAATCATGCAGCGGCATTACATTCACCGCTGCAATGCAGGGATATTTCCGGCAAAGAGCCGCAACCGCCTCCGCATGATTAGAAGTATCATTGACTCCAGGGACAAAAACAGTTCTGAGAATGATCTCTTTTCCCGAAGCGGCCAGGACTTCAAGAAAATTCATCATCATGCCATAATCCCCTCCTGCGTATTCTTTGAAAAGCTCACGGTCGGACAATTTGAAATCCAGCAAAAACAAATCCGCAAAAGGCAGCGCCGTACTCAGAGAAACTGCCGGAACGGTCCCGCATGTTTCCACGGCTGTATGCCATCCTTTCTTTTTGCTCAGCATCAGAATTTCCGATGCAAATTCCGCCTGCATCAGCGGTTCTCCTCCCGACAGTGTAATACCTCCTCCTGAAGAAGCATAGTATCCTGCATCTCTCTCAAATTCCACGACCACTTCTTCCGCAGTCATCTCGTACCCGTAAAGACCGATTGCCCCTGCAGGGCAAATCTTCCCGCATTTTCCACACGACACACACAAGCCGAAATCTATCTCCACGCCTTCTGTTCCGGCCCTTAACGCCCCCGCCGGGCAGACACCGACGCAGCCGAAACATGAAAGGCATTTCCCGGAATGGTAGAACAACTGCCTTTCCGCCGACTGCGACTCAGGGTTGCAGCACCAGAGACAACGAAGCGGGCATCCTTTCAAGAATGCCACGCTTCTGATACCCGGACCGTCATGCAGGGCACAACGCTGAATGTCGAATACGAGACCGGAAACCATCTCACCAAAGAATGAACAAATGAGCCAGACAAAACAGGACAAGCAGGACCGACCACACTCTGTAGTTGGAATACCATTTTACTTTTTTCAACTGCACGGTTTCCGCCCGGAACTCGTCCGCAGACCATGTAAACTGCCGCAGCACGTCATCGGACGGCCTGTCGAAAAACCGGCTGGCCACAAGCATTACAATCATGCTTCCGAAAAACAGGAACGGGACAATGATGAGAAAATGCATCGATCCGAAAATGTCATGCCGGAAAAATACCATTGCGACAGCAGCAATCAGTCCGAAAATAAATCCTATGAAAATCCCGGAGCCATTGGCTCTTTTGCTGAACAGCCCGAGAAAGAACGCAGCCACTATGGGAGGAGAAATATACGATATCATCTCCTGATAGTATTTGACAAGAGAGCCGAATTTTCCTATGTTAGGGGCCCACAGGACAGCTATTATCAATATGACTACGGAAACAATCCTCCCGACTCTCACCTGCTGGCGGCTCGTGGTCTGCGGCCGGAATTTCATATAGAAATCCATCGTAAAGAGAGTCGCGGCCGAATTGAGAATGGCACTCAGCGCAGAAGTCAAAGCCGCAAGCAGAACGGCTATCATAAGCCCGAGAAGCCCCGGAGGCATAAGTTCGATAATCATGATCGGATACACCATGTCCGGCTTTTCCAATCCGGGGAAGAGTTTTGCCGCCATCAGGCCTGGCAATATCACGAAAAAGAGTGTCAGCATGGTAAGAAAGCCTGTAAGCAATACGCCTTTACGTCCTTCATCCACATTTTTGGCGGAAAGGACTCTCTGGACCAGCGTCTGGTTGTTTCCCCAAAAATAGAATCCGAGAATCGGTATTCCGACGATGAATCCGAGCCATGGCACGGAAGGGTCGTCCATAGGGCGGACCAATGACATGTTTTCACTGTGATTCCTGAGACATTCCGCTATGTATTCCCCGCCTCCGGCATTTGCACACAGGACAGTCAGTACGACAGAGCCGACTATCAGGATGACTGCCTGTATCAGCTCTGCATTGATGGCTGACGACAGACCTCCCGGAATAGTGTATGAAGCGGCAAGCAAGGCAAAAAGAACGATTATCAGCATAAGGTCCAGCTGCGGGAACAGCAGTTTCAATATCAAGGCACCGGCATACAGTGCGCCCGCTGCATCGAGAAAGATATTCCCGATAATACAGATAAACGAGAAATAATATCTCGATCGGGAGTCGAAGCGCCTTCCTAAGAATTCAGGCATGGTATATATTCCGGACTTGATATAGAACGGCAGGAAAAACCATGCGAAAAACACCATTACTATGACCGAAACCCAGCTGTAATTGAATACGGCTATTCCGGTAGCATAGGCATCTCCCGACTGTCCGATAAGGGTCGAGGATGAAATACTCGCAGCAAAGAGAGACAGTCCGATGACAGGCCATGTCATGTTCCGCGCAGCCAAGAAATACGACTGCGAATCGCTGCTTTTGCCATGTTTCAGTGCCCATATCACGATAAAGACCACGAATATGACCACCACCAATATATCTATGATATTCAAGCTCATATAAAGCAAGATTTAAAATTCGAATGAAGTCAGCAGAGCAAAGCCCTTTGCCGGAATTTCCATATCCACGCCTTCGGCAAAATCGGTGTCGATTTTACCTGCCGGGACAGGAAGCTGATCCTCGTCTGCCGGCCGGTCATTCTCGTAAAAATGATACAAGGTCATCCGCTCCGGCGAAACGCCGAGGTCATCATCTACGGTCAGGGAAATTTTTCTGTCCGTACCGGAATTGTTGACAACGGCTATGGTAAGTCTGCCGTCCATCGTTCCGGCCACGGCACGAATGCCGTCCATGCCGGATTCGGACACATCCATGATTTTGCATCCTTCCGGGAAATACCGGGACATCAGTGACAGGGAATAGAACCATGGCCGGATGTTTTCGTCTTCAGGATAACCCATTTCGGTACCGAAGATATTCCACATGCCCCAGCGCTTCATTTTCTGGCCTGGAGACGTATTCATCGCATCGCAGACCATCCATGAACACCCTCCGGAAATGCCGCCTCTCATACACTGGATATACAGGTCAGCGATATCGATACCGTACGAAAAATCATACACGAACATGTTCGAGCCGCCCTCGGTATCGCTTTTTCCCATAGGGTCCTCTACGGCCCTGCGGATGTTTTCCGAATACTCCGCCGTTCCTGCCTTGTACTTCATGCCGACCTCGCCGAGCACGAGTTTCTTGTCTTTGCCCAGTATTCCATGCCACTGCCTTATCAGATTTTCATACGCTCCGGAACGGATATCTTCCGGATAAGGATATATATGGATATTCCATATGCCTATCTTATCCTTTGCCTGATGAGCCGTATATGCGATAAACGTATTCCCGGTGATGCCCGGGCAGGCATCCGGTCCTGCAACGGAAAGCCTGTCCGACAAGCCCCGCTCCTGAATGGCATCATGGACATTGAACAAGGCTGTCTTCCATTTGTCGAAACTTCCGCCAGTGGCATCCGACCAGTTCCCGTCAGGCTCATTGCAAGGCACGAACCATTTTATGCAGTCATGGCCCCTTTCATTGACAAGATAGTCCGCGTAACCGATAACAGTCGACGCCCACAACGGATCGGTAATTTCCGCTATCGTCCCCGTTCCCCATTCTCCCCACAGTACGTTTACGTCTTTCTCATCGCAGTAGTCCAGCCATTTATCGACCATTTCCACCCTGTAAGCATTGTCGATGACGGGATTGCCTGTATCATCCTTTCCTCTGTAACAGAATGATTTCGAAGATATCATCGTCCTTGCCAAACTGAGCCGCATAAAATCGAGACGCTTGAAAGTTAGCTCCCACATCCTGTCGTTCATATACATTCCGTACGTCCTTCCCCAGTCCGTATCGGCATCGAAACAATGTTCATAAAGCCCGAACTGGACACCGTTTCCCAAGTATCCCTCTGAAACACAGTCTGCAGAAACAGTCAGTTCGCAGACCGGTTCGGATGACGGAGATGCAGTGTCGTCAGTGTTATATGCCGCTTTGTCGCAAGCAAAGACGCAGGCTCCGCTCAAAATCAAAATCAAAAACATGAACTTGCACTTCATATATCATTTCGTTTCAGTTAATATCAGTCAACATTGCAAGGCTGCAGGCCGGCACATCGACAACAATAAATCCTTCGGAATCAGTCTCTGCACCGGAGTGTGCCGGCCTTATGAATCCATCGTCATCCACAGCCATGCCATGCTCCGAATACAGATAAAAATCCATTTTCCTTTTTTTCAAGAAAGGAATGTATAAAGAAACCCGTTTGGGCGTGTCCGAATTGTTGACTACAGCCACGGATCGGCCGGTTTTGCCGATTCCGGCCACTGTCCTCACACCTTCGGCAGAAACCTCCGGAGACGGCGAATATATTTTCATGTCAGGACAGAAAAATCTGCACATCAGCGACCAGGCGTGGAACCATGGACGCAGATTTTCATCTTCCGGTGTCCCGAATTCAGTCCCCAAAGTGTTCCACATGCCCCATCTTTTCAGCGACGTACGATCTCCGCTGTCATCTACGGTATGCATTGCATCGCACAAATCCCATACAATAGAGCCTGAATATCCGGCACACATGGCCTGAACAGCGGCATCGCATACGTCTACTCCGTAAAAATGCTCGTAAACGAACATCTGCGAATCGTTTCTTCCCGCAAACGGATCTTTTTCAGCCCGGCGGACCTGCTCCTGTCCGAGGCCGTCTTTGTATTTCATGCCTAATTCACCTATGATAAAAGGTTTGGGAGCTGCCGAAGTCAAAGCCATGACGGATTTGTATTCATCGAAAAAGTCTCCGCTGCGGACAGAATACTGGTCCGGATAGGAATGTATGTCATAGATGCCGGTAACAGTATCCAAACTATCGGCCGTGAAACGCACCCAGTCATGTCCTGTCACAGGACTTCCGCCATGATTGTATGACGCTACGACGTCAGGGCCGGCAAGAGCGACGTATTTATCGAGACCTTTCGACTTCATGGCATCATACAACAGGCTGTATCCCCTGCGCCACTGAGCCCAGTCTCCGTCGACCGAAGACCAGTTTCCGTTCGGCTCGTTTACCAGGTTGTAGTATTTGATGCAGTCATACCCTTTCCGGACTATCAGGAAGTCCATGAATTCGCAAATCATTCCGATCCAGCGCTGGTCATCTGCGGAGACAATCCCTTTTCCTCCATAAAACGTGTCAGGAGTACCCCATTCGCCCAAAATTACAGGTACGTTTTCGGACTGGCACCAGTCCAAAAGGCGGCACAAGGATTCTGTCTCGGCGTTGTCGAAATCCAATATCGGATTCCCGCAGTCATCCAAACCCTTGTAATACCTCCAGTAAGCCAAGTCCATCACTCTGACAATTCTCGGCTTCATAAAATCAAGCCTTTCATACACCATTTCCCATTTTTCATCCGTTATCAGATCGCCCCATTCCGCATCTGGAGCATCTGCATGAGGCCAGGCAGACCATTGCACGCCGTTGCCTGTAAAAAATCCGGAAACAGGACGGTCCGAAAACGACACCCTGACAGTATCCTGCTGAATATCGGCAAGAAATGCGCTAACCGGCAGTCCGGCACTGTTTACAAGATCCGGGATACATTTGCTGCCCCAGGCATAACGGACAGATGCGGGATCCTCCACATACGGACAAGTCAGAACAGCACGGTTGCCCGCTATTTCCGCCTCTGCCGGATAATATATCCCGTCTTTGCCGGCGAGTTCGAACTGAACGGAAGACTTCCCGGATACCGGTCTGAGACCTTTCCCCGCAAACTTGAAATACAGACAGAGACCTTCATCGGTCATTTCATATCTGTCATAAAGCGGACAAAGGCTGTCGCGATATGTCTCTTTTCCGTAATAATCGTACATCGCCAGATTTGCCAGACGTTCGCCTACAGGGCGCTTGTTGCGAGGATGAATGTCTTCGAGGTCTCCGACATCCGATATGGTGACAATCCCGCTTTCCGGGATGGATTCGGCGGCGAGCCTCTGCCGGTCCCTGAGTCTGACATTGGCTCCCTCCTTTCCCTCCTTGTCATAGAAAGGAGAAATCTGAACGATATAGAACGGGAAACAGCTGCCCCATGCGGACCGCCAGTCTTCGACCATGGTCCGGAGAAGAGTCGAGTAGGTCCACCATGATTTGCAGTTGCTCTCTCCCTGGTACCATATTGCGCCGGCTATAGGGAAGCGGCGCAAAGGATGAATCATCGCATTGTATGTTGCGCCGGGCTTTATCGGCCAGAACCATCTCGGGTCCTGAATCTGGAGAGTAGATGCGGCAAGCATCAGAGAGTCGGCTTCGACACTTTCCGCCGGCGTCCAGACCTCGGCGCCTGTCCCGCCCCAATAACTTCCGATAAGTCCTATCGGTATCCCTAATTTATCGCAAAGCGATCTCCCGAAAAAATTCCCTACGGCAGAAAACCATCGGGCAGAAACGCTGTCACTGACCATCCACTTAGCAGTGCACGTATCCACAGGCACTTCCGCAACATTTCTTTTGATATGGCAGAAACGCAACGACGGATAGCGGTTGGCCGCTTCCAGCTCCTTGGCTATGTCCGGAATGCCGTTTTTACTGTTGCTGTACGGAGACCATTCCATGTTCGACTGACCGGAGCAGAGCCAGACATCCCCGATCATCACATTGGATATTTCCATCGTTTCCCTGCCGGAAATACGTATTTCATACGGACCTCCCGGCAGACCTGTCTGCAAATCGACGCACCAGAGAGAATCGCTGTCCGCCCTGCAGCAGTATTCCCTGCCGTCCCATGATGTCAGTACGCAAATACTGTCGCCAGGATGGGCACGGCCCCACAGCGGCACTTTGCTTTTCTGCTGCAACACCATATTGTCCTTAAACAGCGGAGCCACGTCGAATGCAGTCCGTGCATACGACAATACGCTCAAAAACAGTAAGAATATGACTGAAATGACGTTTTTCCCCATAACACTAATTCTTTTGCATGGAATCCGGCTCCTCGGCAGTATCAGGGAAATCCTGAGTACTGAATACGGAGACAGGCAAACCATTGGCGTTGGTCAGATTCTGAATTTTGAAATAGCTCCATCCGGCACGGACATAGACCGGAGACGGGACTTCCGTGCTGCTCGCGAAAACGGATTCTCCTTCTATTGAGATTTCCTCAGCAGGATAAAAGACTTTGTCCGCTCCGGCTATTTCGAAACATGAAGGCGCATTTCCGTCCGATGTCTTCAGAGGAACTCCACCCGTATTTTTATACGACACCTGCACCCTGTTTCCCGAAACAGTGACCTTGTCTACGACAGGACACAGGCTGTCTCCGTATTCAGGGATTCCGTAATATTCCGACAAAGCCGTCCATGCTAATCTTTTGCCGACATCCTGCTTGTTTTTCGGATGGCTGTCATCAAGGTCTGCAATATCGTCATTGACAGTCACATACACATCATCCAAGTTTTCCGCTACCCGTCGCTGCTGGTCTCTCAAAACCGCATTGGAATAATACGTAAGATAGTCATACTGCCTGTATCTCGGGCATATCTGGGCGATAATGAACGGGAAATCATCGTTCCAGTCGGCACGCCAGCCTTCAATCATGGCGGAGAGGAGTTTTCCATAACGCCAGGCCGTACTCTGGTTGTTTTCACCCTGATACCATATCGCCCCTGCTATCGGGAAACGGGTGAACGGATACACCATGGCATTATACACATATCCGGCCTTGTTCGGCTGGGCGCTTCCGTTGTTTGCAAGCCGGTCGGCATCCGCTTTCAACTCTTCATCCGAATATACTATTTCCCTTTCGGTCCAGACTTCGCAAGGAGTATTGCCCCAGCTCGAATTTATCAGACCTATGGGGACGTCAAGTTCATGGTACAGAGTTTTGCCGAAGAAATAAGCGGCCGCACTGAATTTCCTGACCGTATTCGGATTGCAAGATTGCCAGACGGCATCGATATTATCCACCGGGACTTCGGACTGCACCCTGGACTCGATATTGAACAGCCGGATGTCGGACTCTGTCGCAGACAGAATCTCTCTGTCGGCATTTTCGATTTCCGTCATCATCATCTGCATGTTGGACTGTCCTGCACATAACCACACATCCCCAGCCATGACGTCGGTCAAAGTCACCCTGTTTCTGCCTTGCACGACTATTTCATACGGACCTCCGGCATCATGGACCGGAACTTCCGCACACCATGTTCCGTCTTCCCCGACCATGGCATCATAGTGCTCGTCAGGCATCCAGCTGCATACCACACGTATCGGATAGCCAGGCGTACCGTTGACTCCGCGCACGGGCAATACGGCATTCCTCTGAACTACCATCCCTGACGAGAAAACGGAATGCAACTCCACAAATGATGAACTGACAAAACCGCCGGACATGTCGTCCCCGCCATCATGTTCAGGCGAAGGTTCCGCACTGCAGCCGCTGCAAACGAAACCGGCTGCAAAAAACATAAATGACAATAATATTTTCATCATGGATTTCATGAATTAAACCGGGTTGGATTCGAGATAGTCGAGTAAATCGTCGATTTTACAGGTAGCGACGCCGACATTCCTGTCCGCTGCTCCATAGTAGACATACAATGTCCCGTCTACTATCATATTGCCCGTAGGGAACACACAGCCGCTGTAAAAGCCTTTCGTCTCATATTCATACTCAGGCTCGAGAATCGGGTCCGGCGTCCTGGCAAGCACCTTCAGCGGGTTTTCAAGATCCAGCAGCAACGCCCCGGCTCTGTAGTATCCTGTCCCTCCATGTTCGACGCCATGATAGATGACGAGCCATCCGGCATCCGTTTTCAACGGAGGCGCTCCCCCTCCGATCTTTTCTTCCCAGGAATCCGGTCTTCCTTCTATCAGAATGTAGCTGCGGCTGTTTTCCCACTCCAACAGGTCATCCGAGAATTTCATCCAGATGGACGGAAAAACAGGACCGTACTTTTCCCCGACATATTCTTTCGGACGATGAAGCATCACATACTTGCCGGCTACTTTTTCAGGAAACAATATGACATCCCTGTCGTCGAGGCATGGCGAAGTCAGGCGCCCGAGACGGCGCCAATGCAAAAAATCCTTGGTCGAGGCCAATGCAGTATTGCCCAGATTCTCTTTTATCGCCATTGGCGTAAATTCATCCGATTCCGGTTTGAGAACTACATCATGCGGGAAAGTCCAGTATTTTCCGGGGCTGAACGGCCGATAGGCATACGTTACATAAAAAGTATCGCCGAACTTAATTATCCGCGGATCTTCCACGCATCCGGCATCATATCCGTCCGTACTCGGGCCGAAGACAGGTTCATTGCATACTCTGCTGAAATGAAAGCCATCATCGCTTTCAGCCAGACCGAAACGTATCACATGCTGCTCGTCATCGCCGGCAGCCCTATAAAGCATATAGAATTTCCCGTTTTCATACCACGCCCCGGGATTGCAGGTGACGAGATTTTCCCATTTGTTGGCTGCATTGGGAACCATGACAGGATTGTGCTCGTATTTAATCAATTTCATTCCCATATTCTATTCAGGGTTTACTCTGTAACCACTTTCGTCATCATCCTCAAGTATCTGTCCGTCTGCCGTCAGCTTCGTTTTCAGCATGTTGTAGTCTACATCCTGCACTGATGTTCCGCAATCTATGGCGATAGAAGCCGCCGTAGCGGCAGACTGCCCGAGAATCATGAAGACCGGCTCCATCCTTACGGACCCGTATGCGGCATGAGTAGCCGACAGACATACAGGGACAAGCAGATTCGTACATTCGTGTTCCTTCGGAACAATAGCATCATAGCTTATCGGATACGGCCGGTCCAATTTGGTAAAGAAACCTCCCTCCGTATTCGCATAACCGTATTCGTTGACAAAATACTGCGTATTGTGCGAATCCATTGCATACGAGCCGAGACCGATGGATTTGTCGCTAACGCGTTCACGCAAAACCTCGTGTTCGGTAATGACGGTCTGCCCTCGCATACGTCTGCTTTCCCTGATGTAAAGCTGCTCGGGCCAGTTTCCGTTTTCTATGAATTCATCTTTCGGAAGGCCGTACTCCTTGTAATAATCCCTGACCTCCTGCGGCACCCGGGGATGATTCTGCACTGTCCAGACGAAACCTTTCTGATAAATCTCATGAGCCTTGCGTATTTCCGCCCGTCTTTTGTGATCTGCTTCCGGATAGTCCCAGTTCGCCCCGTTCCAGTCGGTGGAAATACCATAATGGTTGTTCGAATCCGTTTTTCTGCCCGGCATGGGGCTCAGCTTGAAACAGCGGTCCTTGGGCATCCCCGCTTCAAGCGCCCTGAGCAAAAGTTCATACTCCAACGGATCGTATCCCTCCGGTTTCTCTATCATCACACGGTTTTCCGGATCGTCCGTAAGACACATCCTGAAACAATATGCCTGAATTTTGCCGTCTCCGTCTCCGTTCTCTCCTCCGGCATCCGGATTGATTCTCGGGAGCAAACCGCTCGACGGATCCCCGGGAATTACATACGGGGATACTCCGAAAGGCATCTCATTCAGCTCGGGTCCGTGTTTGCGTATCCCGTTCCCCGTCTCGCCGAACTCTGAATTCGATTCCCTTCCGGTGACATACGATACTCCCGACAGAGCCATCAGGTCACCCTCATACGTAGCGTCGATGAACACCTTTCCACGGAATTTCTTTCCGGACTCCATTCTTATCTCTTCGATCTCCGTTCCATTCATCGTCACCCCGTCATCGAGGTCTATGTATTCCTCACGATACAGAGGTATGGCGTACTCCCTGATGTAGTCCTCGAAAACTTTCGAAGCGACTTTCGGCTCGAAACGCCATGCCACGGATTTTCCGTATTCGGCTCCCGCTTTCCGATAGTATTCCATCGCCAGTCCCCCGATCGTGCTTTTCTTTCCATGATCCGTCTCTCCGAGTCCGCCGGTGGTCATTCCTCCTATCCGTTCGGAAGGGTCAATCAACACCACGCTTTTTCCTTCTTTTGCAGCCTGAACGGCTGCAATGATACCTGACGATGTCCCGCCGTATACTACTATGTCATATTCCCGGACGGAACATCCGGACAGCGCCGTCCACAGTATCATTACAGCCATTGCCGCAGTCAACAGATTGCTTTTCATCTTCTGTCCTGATTTTTTATTCTACTGCCACGAAATCATACCAAACCTCGGCCGGCGACGACATCTGGAATACGCCTGTTCCAGTAGCCGAGTTTGTACTTAAATCCACCCACGGAATACTGAAATCATACGAAGACATCTTGCTGTCTTCTGTAGCCAACGCCTGATCTTCCGGCTGATACCTCAGCTGCAGCGTACCGGCGGCTTCATCATACGTGAAAGCATCGGTGACAGTCACGACCGTGGACCCGTTGTTGGCTATTACCGTTCCCCTGGTACTCGTCGTCGAATACAGCTCTCCGTCCTCATCATATATGGTCAGCACGGAATTCACCAAATCGTATGTGAACGTACCTTTCCCGGCAGGAATGAACCTGTACAGTTTTTCGAAATCTATAAGGACATCCCCGTCGGCGCCATGATATGTCACATCAGGGAAGCGGGCATATTTCCCGTCGTCTCCTGCCGAAAATTCCACTTCTCCGTTCACTGCCGTAGCATCTTCATTCAGTCCCGTAAAAGCGAATGTCAGGACATTGTCGTACTCGTCCATTATGCTCGGGATATAATTGGCGAACTTGAAGAAAGACATCGGACGAGTGTATTTGTACATGCTGTTTTTGGTCATCATGAAAAACATGTAGCCCTTCGTGTCCAAATGGTCGGTAAGTTTGCCGAGAGGATTTGTCCCGGGATAATTCGCAGCCTGCTCTCCGGTCACTGTATAATTCTGGGCAGGACTGCCGCCGGATGCGCACGGCTGCGACAGCTTCCATGTCCTGTTTATCCACGACGGGATAGAGAACACTTCGATTTTCACTGTCCACTCCCTGGTCTTTCCCGACTCGGAAGTCACCGTATATTTCATTGTGTTGCCGTTGTCGGCAAAATTCACGGGCTCCCCTGAAGCAGGCTCGACAGTGGCTCCGAGCGATACTATGATCTCCGGAGTCACACATGTCAAATCCACCGTTTCCAGGACCGTCACCACTACTTCCGCCTGATCTACGGTCCTGGTGATCTCGGACTCACCGACCTGTCCGGCGACACTGAAAGACTCTATCGCCCGTTCATTGCTGACATACCCGATTTCTTCTATCGGATCCTGACTGCATGACGGCAGCAGCATCGTACTGAAGACGACAGCCGCGCTTATTTGTAAAAATCTGTTCATATATCTATCTGCCTATTGTTTAATTCCTGGATTCATTTCTGTTTCTTTTATA
>CALUSD010000050.1 GCA_944323295.1 uncultured Bacteroidales bacterium
AACGGCTGTTCCCTTTCATCGAAAGGATCCAGAAGGCTCATCCTGACATACCTCTTATTTTCATGCAGACCATCTACCGCGAAGGCCGGAATTTCAACGTCAACTATGACCGCAACGAGCAGGCAAAGATGGATATGGCCGAAAAACTGATGAAAGAGGCAGTCGAAAAATACGACAATGTGTATTTCGTAGTTCCGAACACCGGAAAGGAAGCGCGTGAAACATCAGTGGACGGTACGCATCCATCCGACATGGGCTACTTGGGCTGGGCCCGTTCCATAGAAAAACCGATTCAGAAAATCCTGAAGAAATACGGACTGGACTAACGGACGCCACTGCCGCATTACCGATATCAAAAGGGCTGACTTCACCGGTCAAGCCCTTTTTTTAGTGCGAAAAAAGACAGCCCTGATGAGCTGTCCCTTGTAGTAGCGGGGGAAGGACTCGAACCTCCGGCCTCCGGGTTATGAGCCCGACGAGCTACCAACTGCTCTACCCCGCGATATTGGATTGCAAAGGTACGAATATTTTTTATACCTGCAAACTTTTTTTATATTTTTCCAAGAAATTTTATTTCGACAGGAAATCCACAATGGCAGACAGGTCATTTTTTGAAAGACTGACCTGCTCTCCGGCAGCAAGATTTTTCAGATTCACTGTCCCGCGGCTCATCTCGTCCGCACCCGTGATGGATATGAACGGAATGGATTTTCTGTCGGCATAGTCGAACTGCTTCTTCAACTTTGCCGCATCGGCATAAATCTCGCACGGAATCCCAGCCTCCCGCAATGACCTGGCCACAGGAAGTATATACTTCATTTCTTCAACTCCCATATTTGCGAACAGCACCCGTGTCGAAGATGTGACCTCTTCCGGAAACTTGCCGAGTCCTTTCAAGACATCGTAAATCCGGTCCGCCCCGAAAGAAATACCCACTCCGGACATGTCCGGCAAGCCGAAAATACCTGTAAGGTTGTCATACCTTCCGCCTCCGCAAATGCTTCCTATTTCGAAATCTTTCGCCTTCACCTCGAAAATGGCGCCGGTATAATAGTTCAGGCCGCGGGCAAGCGACAAATCTATCTCCACCTCCTGTGAAATACCGGCTGCATCTATCAGACCGAAGAGCTCATCCAATTCCTCCAAGCCCTTGATTCCCGTCTCGGACACGATTCCGGAAGCCGACCGGCCTTCCATGAGAGCCCTCATGGAAGCAATCTTTTCCGCATGACTGCCTCTGAGCGTCAGGACAGGCTCGATCACAGCTATTGCTGCGTCAGTCAGCCCTTTTTCCTTCATTTCCGCCTTCACAGCCTCTATTCCTATCTTGTCTATCTTGTCTATGGCCACAGTGATATCCACGACCTTGTCCGGGAAGCCGGAAATCTCGGCCAGTCCCGTCAGGACTTTGCGGTTGTTCACCTTTATAAGCACCGAAATATCGAACAGGGAGAACACCCGGTCGACTATCTGCACTAATTCCAGTTCATTCAGCAGGGATTTGGAGCCGATGACATCGGCATCGCACTGATAAAACTCCCTGTAACGCCCCTTTTGAGGTCTGTCCGCTCTCCATACCGGCTGTATCTGGTATCGCTTGAACGGAAACGACAAGTCGTTCTGATGCTGCACCACAAATCGGGCAAAAGGAACAGTCAAATCGTATCTGAGGCCTTTTTCACAGACTTTAAGCGACAGAGCCTTACTGTTGCACTTCCCGTCTTCGAGTGTAAAACTGCCGAAATCGACACCTGAGAAAGCATCGCCTGAATTCAATATGCGGAACAGCAGTTTGTCGCCCTCTTCTCCGTATTTCCCGAGCAGCGTACCGAGATTCTCCATGGCGGGAGTCTCGATAGGCATATATCCGTATGTCTTGAATACGGACTTGATCGTGTCGAAAATATAATTCCTGCCTGCCATTTCTGCAGGACCGAAGTCTCTGGTCCCCTTGGGAATCGACGGTTTCTGTGCCATATTTCGTCAGCTTTTGGAATAAGGTTGCAAATATAGCGATTTCGCCGGAAATCGGTACACACCGGAACAACAATCAGCGAATAATCAGCAAGCAATCAGTAAACAATCAGCGAATAATAAAAGCGATAGAGGGATAAGGCTTGACGCCTCACCCCTCTATCGCAATGTATCAGAAGTTGCAGATCGTCTATGACAATAAGACAAATGATGAGAGAACGAGAGCCACCAACAGGAACGCTCCGACTCTTTTAAGTATTTCCAATGCCAATTCTCTCATACGTTTACCGATTTATTAATCAAACACGCCTTTAAGATGCGGGATGCCGGTAAAACGTTGCAAGGATTTCTACTATTTTTCTTTGATATACCTGTCGATGGCAGCGGCAGCCTTGCGCCCTGCACCCATGGCCAAGATCACGGTAGCAGCTCCGGTGACCGCATCGCCTCCGGCAAAAACGCCAGGTCTTGTAGTCACTCCGTCATCGTCAGCGACGAGACAGCCGCGCCTGTTCGTATCGAGTCCTTTCGTAGTCTTGGCTATCAACGGATTCGGAGAAGTGCCCAAAGCCATGATCACGGAATCCGCCTCTATCTCGAATTCGGAATCCGGCACCGGTACAGGCGACCGTCTGCCGCTTTCATCCGGCTCCCCGAGCTCCATCCTGATACACTTTATCTTCCTGACCCAGCCCTTATCGTCGCCGATGATTTCCACAGGGTTGGACAGCATCAGGAAATTCACTCCCTCCTCTTTCGCATGATGCACCTCCTCACGGCGCGCCGGCAATTCCTTTTCAGTCCTTCTATAAACAATCGAAACATCGCCGCCAAGCCTCAGGGCGGTACGGGCCGCATCCATGGCGACGTTGCCGCCTCCGACCACCACCACCTTTTTAGCATGCATCACCGGGGTCAGATAATCATCCCTGTACGCATCCATCAGATTGTTTCTCGTCAGGAACTCGTTTGCGGAAAATACTCCGTTCAGATTCTCCCCGGGGATATTCATGAATCTCGGCAAACCTGCTCCGGAGCCGATAAATACCGCAGAGAAACCTTCCTCATCCAAAAGAGAGTCCACAGTCACCGTTCTGCCCACCACGACATTCGTCTCTATCTTCACGCCCATAGCCTTCACATCATCTATTTCAGCGGCCACCACCCTCTTTTTCGGAAGCCTGAACTCCGGAATTCCGTACTCGAGCACTCCGCCAGGTTTGTGCAGGGCTTCGAACACAGTCACCTCATACCCCCACTTGGCCAAATCGTATGCACAGGCCAAACCTGCAGGACCGCTGCCTACGATAGCCACCTTATGCCCGTTAGGAGCCGCCTTCAACACAGTCTTCGCCCCTTTTTCCCTGTTCCAGTCGGCAATGAAGCGCTCCAACTTTCCGACAGCCACAGGTTCGCCCTTTACGCCGAGGATACAACTGCCCTCGCATTGGGTTTCCTGAGGACATACGCGCCCGCAGACTGCGGGCAATGACGAATCCTCCGCTATGATGGCGGCAGCCTTTTCAAAATCTCCTGCCGCAGTCGCGGCAATGAATTCAGGAATTTTCACGGAAACAGGACAAGCCGAAACGCATCTCGGATTCTTGCAATGCAAACATCTCGAAGCCTCGAGCACGGCCTCTTCCTCGTTATATCCGTAGCAGACCTCATCGAAATTGGCTGCCCGGACTTTCGGGTCCTGTTCCCGAACAGGCACCCGAGGTATTCTATTTGCCATAATATATTCTCCTATTGTCTCTTAACGTATCTTGCACTTGTGGTCGGCCTCTGTCTCTTCATTTCTGTACATTCCCTGCCGGCGCATCGCTTCGTCGAAATCCACGTCATAACCGTTGAATTCGGGACCCTCCACACAGGCAAAACGGGTTTTGCCGGCTACGGTCACCCTGCATGCCCCGCACATTCCGGTACCGTCCACCATCAAGGTATTGAGACTGACGATGATCGGCAATCCCAACTTTTTTGCCGTCTGCGTGACGAATTTCATCATTATCATAGGGCCTATCGCTACAGCCTGGGTATATTCGTATCCGTCTTCCGAAACTATTTTCTCGAGCAGGCCGGTGACCATCCCCTTGAAGCCCTCGCTGCCGTCATCGGTACAGATGAACAGGTGATCGCAAACCTCGGACATCTCCTTTTTATATATAAGCAGATCCGAAGTCTTGGCGCCGATGATCACATCCACGTAGACACCCTTGGATTTCAGATATTTCACCTGAGGATAGACAGGAGCCGTTCCGACGCCTCCTGCAATAAAGATATAGCGGCTTCCCGCAAGTTCCTCATCGGTCTTTTCCACAAAATCGGACGGCAGACCGAGAGGTCCCACGACATCCTCCAAACATTCCCCTACTTCCAAGGCACATATTTCCTTGGTCGAAGCCCCTATTTTCTGCGTCACTATGGTCACTGTTCCTTCATCGGCATCGAAGTCGCTTATCGTCAACGGAATACGCTCGCCATGCTCATTTGCCCTGACTATCAGGAACTGTCCGGGATGAGCTGAGGAAGCCACCCGGGGAGCATGCACCTTCATCCTGCATATTGCAGGAGACAGCATCTCTTTTGTCAATATCTTATACATAGGTCACAATACTTTGCACAAACTACAAATTTATAAAATTTTTCATAAACTTCCCGTTATTGCTCATGCAGCATCTGCATACAGGTTATGGAGCCGCATCCCGCACCGTTCCGGCCGAAGTCTCGAAAGTTCGGTGCAAAAGTTTTGCATAGTATTCGGTTTCTGCGTATTTTTGAAAGCATTATAAGATCAAGGTATATGAAACAATTTCTCAAAATAACATTGGCAGTCGTCGCAGGCTGCCTCATCACGGCTGCCGTCATGACCTTCATCCTGTTCGGATTCATAGGCTCTCTCGCTTCCCTCGGGAAAAGCCAGCCGGTGATGCCGCACTCGGCAGTCCTCAGGATAGATCTCTCGACAGTCCAGATAGGAGAACAGACTACCGAAATGGATCTGATATCAGCCGTTTCCGGGAATCAGACTCAGGTTTTAGGCATTCTCGATGCTTCCATGGCCATCGAAGCCGCAGCAGCCGACCCTGCCATCAAATACATCTACCTCAAGCCGGACATGGCGTTCGGCGGGATGGCCGAAATCGAAGAGTTGCGCCGCGCCCTGAACGATTTCAGAATGAGCGGAAAGCCTGTCATATCCTATATTGAAAATCCGACCAACGCAGGCTATTATCTCGCATCCGTATCCGATAAAATCTACATGACCCCTCATTCAGGAGGGCTCAATTCGCTGACCGGAATATCGAGCCAGATGTTTTTTCTGAAAGACATTCTCGACAAATTAGGTGTCAACGTCCAGTTGATACGCCATGGAAAATACAAATCGGCAGGAGAAATGTTTGTCAGGAACGATGCCAGCAAGGAAAATCTCGTTCAAAACGAAGAGCTTGTCGGCTCCATCTGGGATTCCTGGGTAAGCGATATCGCCCGCAGCAGAGACATTTCGGAAGCCGGATTCAATTCTGCCATAGACAACCTGCAGCTGAACTTCCCGGAAGATTTTCTGAATGCCGGTCTTGTGGATGAACTCCTCACGCGCGACGAGCTCGAGACTAAATTGGAAAGCTACTTCGATGCGTCGAACGGGGAAAAGCCTGCCATGATTTCACTCGCTGACTATGCCTTGCTGAAAGTCGTCCCGAACTACAGGGCCGATAAAAAGATTGCAGTGATTTTTGCCGAAGGCAATATTATCGACGGGACCGAAGACCAGCAGGTAGCAGGAGACCGTTTTGCACGGATAATCTCCGACATCAGGGAAGATGACGGAATAAAAGCCGTAGTGTTCAGGGTAAATTCCCCAGGCGGAAGCGTACTGGCATCGGAAAAAATCAGGGATGAAATCGCTCTGCTGTCCGAGGAAAAGCCTGTCATTGCTTCATTCGGAGACTACGCAGCCTCGGGAGGATACTGGATTTCGGCGGGGTGCGACTATATTTTCACGAACAGCAGCACGCTGACCGGCTCTATCGGAGTATTCAGCATGATTCCGGATTTCAGCAAGACATTGGACAACATCGCCCACATCAACGTCACTTCCGTCAATTCGAACAGACACAGCGACCTGTATTCATGCCTGAGACCGCTTTCAGAACGCGAAACCGCATACATGCAGGATGCCGTGGAAGAAATTTACGACACTTTCACGAATGTCGTGGCAGAGGGCAGAGGTGTCGAGAAAACATACGTGGACTCGATTGCGCAGGGAAGAGTGTGGTCAGGCAATGATGCCGTCCGGCTGAGACTTGCGGACAGGAAAGGGACACTGATGGACGCCATACGTTACGCGGCGGCATCTGCCGGCACGGAATCCGGTGCTCCCGATCTGTCGCAATGGGATATCGTAGAATATCCGAAACCGCTCACTACCATGGAAATGCTCGTAAACGCCCTGAACGGGAGCTCTTCGGTATCAGTATTCAAGGGCACGCCGCTTGAAAGTGCGGAAGCCGCATTCTCGAACTGGGATTACAGTCAGAGCGGAAAGGTCTATGCCCGCCTGCCGTATGAACTTGTAATAAAATAACGTCAGTCTTTCTCAGTGAGTGACCGGATGACGACTACCGACGACGTTCCGGACGATACTCTGTAACGGTCGTCGATACGCTCTCCGAGCACGGCGGCGATCCGGTTTTCATCCTGTCCGGAAGATGCAGTATCTACTACCATCACGGACATAGCTTTTCTGAAGACATCGTATTTAAGGTCAGTGAAAAAATCGCTGACCTTTTTTCTGCCTTTCATGCCGAACGGAATGAACCAGTCGCCCTCCCTCCACACGCGGCAGACGAACGGGAATTCGAGCCTGGCTGCATCGAAGACGATGGTACCGGAAGGCTGTCTCAGACTTTTCAGACCGGATACCGGCTTTACGGACACAGAGAAAGCGGTGCCGTTGCAATGATATGTTCCCTCGCCTCTGACTACGGTAAAAATATCTTCGCGGGTCTCCGGATCAGGGCCGGCGACATTGCCCGAAAGGGCACCCGAGCCTCTCAGGGCGGCCTTGTGCCCGATAAAATCGGAGGCACCCTTCTTCCTGACTATCAGTCTCCCGCTGGCTGTCAGCAATACATGATCACGCGATTCGAAACGTTTCCCGGGCACGGTCCTTCCGCTTTTCAACAGCTCCGACAAGGAAACGACTGCCTCGCGGTTGAATCCGAAACTGTCGAGAAACCGGTACAGAACGTATTCCCAGTGTTCTATGGACTTCAAGGCATCGAGCGACAGGATGACATCATCTCCATCACGGCATTCCGCCGCGCTTATGACTGACTCATAATAGGTGTCGGCTACTGCTTCCGCCTGGGAAAACCAGCGGATCTCATCGGAAACCGTCCTGATAAACGACGGGTTCATCTGCTCGAAAACGGGAAAGACGAGATGGCGGATCCTGTTCCTCCTGTAGTCTGTACCTGCATTGGTGCTGTCTTCGCGGAAAGGTATGGAATGACGTCTGACATAACCTTCGATCTGCGTTCTCGTAAACGACAGCAGCGGTCTCAGAAGCCTCACTTCCGCTCCCCCGTCATCCGAATAAGGCACCGCAGACTCGGCCGACATCCCCGAAAGGCCTCTCAGCCCCGTCCCGCGGACAAGATTCAGAAACAGAGTCTCGGCATTGTCGTTCGCATTGTGAGCGACACATAAGGCCCTGTATCCGCGTGTCCTGCACAGCTCCACGAACCAGCGGTAACGCAATTCCCGGGCAGCCATTTCTATGCTGACCCCGTTTTCACGGGCAAAAGGCACCGTATCGAAGTCCGCTTTGAAAAAAGCAGCCCCCGCATCGGTTGCCCAGCCCTCTACCATAGCTTCGTCCGCATCGCTTTCCGCTCCCCGCAGATGGAAATTGCAATGCGCCACGGCGAACGGCAGTCCTGTACGGCGGAACAGATCGGCCATGCACATCGAATCGATTCCTCCGCTTACAGCCAGCAGGACGGGCTCTGCGTCGTGCCAGAGTCCGAAGCCGCCCAGAGTATTGGAGAATTCGTGATACATGACCGTCAGACAGACGAATTTATCTTGCGAAAGTATATACGAAACCGAATGAAAGCGATTCCTTGAACTGAATACGCTGTTTGCCCGGAAGACCGGCAGTCTTTTCTTCAGGAGTCACTATCAAGACATTGTCGTCATAGATAAGATTCGTAATGAAGGTGAACGAGAAGAATTTTGTCAGTTTCCAGTCGATTCTGGTATCCCAGTTCACACGCAGGTTCTGAGGGTCGTCGAGATAGTCGGAGAAAAGTACGACCTGCGAAGAAAATGCGAAGTTGTCGTTTACATTCACTTTGAAATCCACTTTCAGCTGGGCACCGAACTCGAACTTGGCAGACTTGTACACATTTCCGTCCGTAGACCCGTCCTCCAATTTCGGAAGATCGGTCACTTCCTCGTATTTCTTTTTCAGAGGCTGGCTGTAGGATGCCCTCAACTCGGGATTGTCCACAATCACGAAACCTCCGGTCAAAGGTGCAAGGTTGACGGTAAGCCATTTCAGAGGCTTGTAGTCGAGACCGAGAGCGAGGTTAGTGTATGCCGGAGAAAGCAAGCCTGATTTCAGCACTCTCGCGGCTTTCCAGTCCGCTGCATTGTATTCTGCCCCGTCAGGGAGTGCGGATCCGTCTGCCTTGGCAGTAGGCGTGGGAAATTCGTAGGTATTGGAAAACTGGGATCTGAAATTGAAGTTTACGGAATAGTAAAGTTCATCCTTGGCCTGATAGCCCCATTTGCTTTCCAAGTATATCCTGTCATCGCTTTTCTGGAGGATAGGCTTGTCTGCCGAATACAGGAAACCGTAGTCGAGCTGAAGACGGTTGTTCCAAAACATCTTGTCCTTTGCATAATTCGCATTGGCATCGATGAATGTCTTCAGAGACAAGGTATTGTATCCGCCGGCAGCCCAGTTTGTCAGCGAAGTCTGACCGAAATCCAGTTTGGTCTGCAGTGAATTCTTCCAGTATTTAGGTTTTGGAACATTGTCGGCTTCCACCCTCGGGGCCTCTTCTACTGCTTTTGCCGCCTCTTCGAGAATTGCCATGGATTCGGTATTCTCCTGAGCTTCCGCATTGCCCGCAACGGCAGCCATGCCTGCGGCAATGAAAATCAAAAAAAGTTTTCTCATGTCAAAATTTTCGGGACAAATATCTGTTTTATAATCAATCCGTTATCAATAAGAACGGGCAAAAAGGACTCTCCGGTGCGACGGCTTGCCGGAATATATGCATCGGCCTTCTTCCTCGCAGACCGCCGAATCGATAGGGATACACCTGATGGTCGCCTTGGTTTCCTCCTTGATCTTTTCCTCGGTTTCGGTAGTGCCGTCCCAGTGGCAAAGCAGGAAGCCTCCATTCTCGATACGCGTCTTGAATTCATCCCAGGTATCGACTTTCACGATGCTGTCATCTCTGAATTTCAGCGCTTTCGCATATATGTTGTCCTGAATCTCGACCAAGAGATTTTCGATATGCTTTCCGAGCCCCTCCTGCGATACGGAAGTTTTTTCCAAAGTATCCCTGCGGGCAAGCTCCACCGTACCGTTCTGCAAATCGCGCGGGCCTATGGCTATTCTTACAGGCACTCCTTTCAATTCCCATTCGGCGAACTTGAATCCAGGTCTGAGAGTGTCCCTGTCGTCTATCTTTACGGTATGTCCATGTGCTTCGAGCTCCTTTTTCAGACTGTCCATCCTGTCCAAAATGGCCGTTCTCTCTTCGTCGCTCTTGTAAATAGGCACCATGACCACCTGTATCGGAGCCAGCTTCGGAGGAAGTACCAATCCGTTGTCATCCCCGTGCGCCATGATCAATGCACCCATCAGACGGGTGGAAACGCCCCATGACGTAGCCCATACATATTCCTGCTTCCCCTCCTTGTTCGTGTACTGTACATCGAAGGCCTTTGCGAAATTCTGTCCGAGGAAATGCGAAGTGCCTGCCTGCAGCGCCTTTCCGTCCTGCATCAGGGCTTCTATGCACAGGGTGTCGACGGCTCCGGCAAAACGCTCGTTGGGACTTTTATGTCCCACCACCACCGGCATGGCCATCGTATTTCTGGCGAAGTCGGCATATACATTCACCATCTTCATGGCTTCCGCCTCGGCTTCCTGCCTTGTGGCGTGAGCCGTATGACCTTCCTGCCACAAGAATTCCGCGGTCCTGAGAAAAAGACGAGTGCGCATCTCCCACCTTACCACATTCGCCCACTGGTTGCACAGGATAGGGAGATCCCTCCAGGAAGTAATCCAGTTCTTGTACGTATTCCAGATAATGGTCTCCGATGTCGGTCTGACCACGAGCTCTTCTTCCAACCTTGCGGACGGATCCACCACTACCCCGGGACCATCAGGATTTGTCATGAGCCTGTGATGCGTCACTACGGCGCACTCCTTGGCAAATCCCTCCACATGCTCCGCTTCCCTGCTCAGGAACGATTTCGGAATGAAAAGAGGGAAATACGCGTTCTGATGTCCTGTTTCCTTAAACATTTTATCGAGAGTCTCGTGCATCTTCTCCCAGATGGCATATCCGTACGGCTTTATCACCATACAGCCCCTGACGGCCGAAGCCTCGGCCAAATCCGCTTTGACTACCAAATCATTGTACCACTGTGAATAGTTCTCGGACCTTTTAGTCACCTCTTTTGCCATTGTTTACAGAATTAATTTTATATATTTGTTGACAATAATACTACTATCTGCATCTTGTAAGAAACCTTTGGCCTTACTATTGCAATATTCCTGACAGTCAGGCCTTGCGGCACGTCTTTTCGTCAAGTCCGCGAAGGTACTAAATATTTTTAATTTATAAGGAGATTCCACTATGAAACTGAGTCTTTATTTACTGATTCCTGCCATGCTCATGATTGCGGCATGCGGCAGCACAGCCTCATTATCATCGGGACAAAGGTTCAATGATGGCATCTATCATGCCGGTCGGCAGACTTCGCAGACTGCAGCTACCGTCGTGTCAACAGAAAATACCGATAAGGAAATCAAGGACCTTGTAGCCCGCACGAAAGATTCCGAAATCTATCTGTTCAGCGATGAAAAGGCCGACACAGTAGTCATTCCGGAAAGCAAAGCGGCAGTGATAAATTTCAACAATGCGAACATAAGTTCCATCACGATTACCGACGATCCGTTCGAAGATGCATGGTATTCGAACTATTACGTCTGGCCGGCAGTGACAGCATGGACATTCTACTGGGGAAGCTGGTGGGATCCGTGGTATTACGGACGCTACGGTCTCGGATGGTATTACGACCCGTGGTACTGGAATCCATGGAGATGGGACCCGTGGTATTGGGATCCGTGGTACCACAGGCCTTACTGGAGCTACCATCATCACTACTGGCATCCTCATTACCACCATCACCACTACTGGCACGGTCCGGCTCATAGTCCGGGATTCGGCAGGGACTATTATTTCGGTTCCCGGAATTCTACCGGCTCATACGGGCCGAGGACGTCCGGAATTTCAAGAAGCGTATCGGGCATCTCAAGAAGCGCATCCGGAGTATCCCGCAGCACGACTTCAGGCATAGCCAGAAGCGTATCGAGAAGCAGCGGCACAGTATCGAGGAGCAGTTCCACGAATATTTCACGCAGCGGAGCATCGAGCGTTTCACGCAGCACTTCCGGACTGAGATCGGTCAGCCGGAACATTGCATCCGGAACAGTGTCCCGCTCTTCAGGAACAGTGTCGAGAGGGTCCGGAACTGTATCCAGGAGTTCAGGAACAGTATCCAGAGGATCGGGAACGGTGTCGAGAGCGTCCGGAGCCGCAAGTTCCGTATCCCGCTCTACGGGGACGGTATCCAGGTCATCAGGCAGCGCTTCCAGAAGCAGCAGCGTATCCAATTACCGCAGACCGGCCGGCTCGTCCTACAGCAGATCGACAGGCAGCACTTCAAGATCATCGGGATACAATACAGGGACCACGAGCCGCAGCAGTTCATCATACGGCAGAAGCTCTTCGAGCAGCAACCGAAGCACTTCATATAATCGCAGCAGCTCCAGCAGCAGAAGCAGTTCATACAGCCGGCCGTCGTCGAGCTACAACAGATCTTCCGGATATTCAGGAGGGTCTCGCAGCAGCGGAGGCTCCGTATCACGCAGCCGCAGCAGATAATCCGCCGGACGGATATCATACTGCCGGCAGCGCACACCCGCATGCATGGACAGCCATGCCGCGCCGTTTTTATTTACCATCAAAACATTACTATATATGAAAAAGACAGCATTGATACTTTTACTGACAGTTGCGACGTTAAGCGTAAAGGCCCAGACTATTCAGGATGCCTTGAGATTCAGTGAAAGCAACTATGAGGGGACAGCCAGGACACTGGCTATGGGAAACGCGTTCACTGCGCTCGGAGGCGATTTGGGCGCTGTCTCTATCAATCCGGCCGGCTCTGCAGTAGCAGGCTACGGGCAGATCACCATCACTCCAGGCATCAACATTTCCACAGGCACGGCAGGAGGAGCCACGCTTGCAGGGCAAAACTCTCCATACTGCTTCGAAAACAGGTTGACGACATCCAGGACCAAATTCAGCGTACCGAACTACGGCGTGACGATGAACTTCGACATGCACAGGAACAGCGGATTGAAAAACATAACCGTAGGCTTCATAGCCAACGCCACGAACAGATTCCAGAGCAGTAGCACGACATCGGGGCAAAGCCATACGACATCGCTGATGGGAGCGCTCGCTTCCGGAGCAAACGGATTCGACGTCTCGGCTCTGAGCAGCTCAGACGCATACAACAACATGTTCTGGAGCTATGTCACCGCATATCAGTCCGGAATGATAAACAATATCACAGGCTATCCTTACGACTATGTCGGTACATCGGAGATATTCAACATCACGGAAGATCCTGAAAATTCCGAAAATGTATTCATCGAAAAATTCGTATCAGGTCCGCTTAACCAGAAATATCAGAAGCAGGAAAACGGATACAAGTACGACTATGTCTTCAATATCGGATTCAATATTTCGGATTTCGTGTACTTCGGCGCGAATCTCGGCATCACGTCATTGAACTACGACTCGGCATGGCGGTTTACCGAGGCTGCCATGGATCCGATGGATTTTGAAAACAAATTTACCATAGAAAACACCGAAAATCCCGACCAGCCCGATGAAGTATCAGCATACTTCACAGACATGCAGTACGACTACCATTATTCTGCTTCAGGTGCCGGTGTCTACGGAAAATTCGGAATCATCGTCACTCCTTTCAAAGGGCTTCGCCTCGGCGCGGCCGTACAGACGCCTGCCAGTACGAATATCCGTGAGACATGGAGCGAAAGCGGCACTACGAGATTCGACGATTCCCGTTTCAACGCGAGCGCGGAATCCCCTGTGGGCGAATACGAATACAGGCTCATTTCCCCTCTCAGGGCCAATTTCGGCGCAGCCTGGACGTTCGGCACATTCGGGCTTCTGAGCGTGGATTATGAATTATGCGACTACGGCACGATGAGATTCGAGGAAATCGGGATGGACTCCGGAGAATTCGACTATCAGAACGCCGATATCAAGGATTTCATGGGTACCTCGCACATGTTCAGGGCAGGAGTGGAAATCAAGCCGCTGCCTCAGTTTGCAATACGCGCCGGATACAACCTGACCACCTCACCGGAAAAATCTTTCGACGATTCGGGGAATCTGGTTTACATCAGCAAACTGCAGAAAGGCACGCTTACACATAAAGGCTCGTTCGGAATCGGATACAGTTCAAACGGCTCGTTCTTCATCGATGCCGCATGCAGCTTCACAAAATACCGCAACGAACATATCTATCCGTACTCCATAGCATACGACGGAACCACCAATGCCGTCACCTCTTACGGAGACTATATTTTCACAGAGACCGGAGATATAGATATTGCCGGCATGGCACCTGAAATCCTGAACAAGAAGATGCTCTGGAACGTATTGGTGACTTTCGGATTCCGCTTCTGACCGACGCCGGCATCAAAGAGCCTTGACATATCTTATCGAATCCGGACCTTCGTTGAACAGAAGATCCATTATGGACAGATTCGGAATAAAGCCGTATTTTCCGGAAAAAACCTGAAAATACGGCTTTTCCATATTCAGTTCGGCAAGTATGGAATTTTTTCGTTTGGGGTGTATTTTCCCGCGGTAGTCATCATAGCGAGTCTCTGAGCCGCATGGATAAAATTCTTCCGTCTCCGACAATTCCACCGCAAGGCCGAGCTTCCCGATAAAAAATTCCATAATACGCATATTCAGGTCGAACAGCCGTTCAGGATGGCTGTCCAAAATGGCGAAAAGCTCGTCGCAGTAATAGTCGAAATACGCCGAAGTCCTGTAGGCCGACGTTATGGCGCGTTCGTGACGTGTCACCCAGTCTGTGGAATAATCCACAAGAACTTCCTTGATCGGGATATTATTGTGGGAGCCGTCTACGTGAACGATGGGAAACGACAGGGTCTGCATGCCGTTGTCCGCATAGAAATGACAGCGGTTTCTGTAGGACTGCTTCTGATAAGTCTCGCATGCCTCTATATAAACGACGGACGGGATGATTTCATTCAGGCTGTCCGACATGGAGGGCTCCACAAGATTTCCGTGCCCGGGAAAACGACATTGAGGATGCATCGGATTCCGACACACCCTCATATCTCTTGCCATCAAGGCAAAATATTCTATCGGCGGGAAATACGCCGTATTCAAAAGCACAGGCACGCTATTCAACTTCTCCCTTGGAGTTGGAAGACATTCCGCGAACGATACCGCGTTTCGAATTTTTGATGAAATTCAGAATGGCATCCCTCTCCGGAGTCTGAGGGAAACCGGCCTCGATTTTCGCACAGGCGTCGCTGACATTCATTCCGGCATTGTATATGAGATCGTACATATCCTTGATGGAACGGATCTGGTCGGAAGAAAAGCCCCTGCGGCGAAGACCTACGATATTGATACCTGCATACGAAAGCGGGTCACGGCCGCAAAGAATGAATGGAGGCACATCCTTGTTGATTTTGGAGCCGCCTCCTACCATGGCATGCTGTCCTATCTTCGAGAACTGATGCGACAGTGTACCGCCGCCGAGGATAGCCCAGTCTTCCACGACAGTCTCGCCGGCTATTCCGGTAAAGCTGACCAATATGCAGTGCGAACCGACATTGCAGTCGTGCGCCACGTGGGTATAGGACATCAGAAGCGTATTGCTTCCCACCTTGGTCACTCCCTTGCCGCTGGCCTTGGTGCCTCTGTTTATCGTAGCGCACTCGCGCACGGTAACATTGTCTCCGAGTTCGACATAAGTCACCTCCCCCTCGAACTTCAGATCCTGAGGGATAGCGCCTACGACAGCTCCCGGGAATACGCAGCAGTTTTTACCCATCCTGACATAATTGAATATGGTGGCATGAGGAAGAATTTTACATCCGTCACCGATTTCCACGAACTCATCTACGAATGCGTATGGACCTATTTCCACATTTTCTCCGATTTTGGCATTCGGATGTACAGTAGCTAATGGATGAATATTATTCATGATTTTCGTTTTTTGGCGCCTGCCGGCGCAATTATTATATTTTACCGTTAAGCAGCTTCCTCACTTCCTTGGCTGCATTTGTATTTATCGTATGGCCGGATCTTACCGCCTTGATATCGGCTTTCAGGAAACCTCCTGTCAGACGGAAATCGCCGATAAGGTCCAGAAGTTTGTGCCTGGCGCATTCATTAGGGAATCGCAGGGAAAGGTTGTTCAGGTAGCCGTTCTCGCATCTTTGAAGCATCGGGACATCGAAGAGTTTGGACATGTGTTCGAGCTGTTCCTGAGAAACGGGATGCTCCACGATGACGATGGCGTTATCCACGTCGCCGCCCTTGATCAGGTTGTTTTTGAACAGATATTCTATTTCGTGGAAAAAGACGAAAGTCCTGCAGACGCCTACCTCTTTGGTATAATCTTCGGACATGTCCCAATGTGCGCTTTGAAGCCCCAGCACCTTGGAATTGAAATCGATATTCACATCGAAAGACAGTCTGTCGGAAGGCGTAATCACTATGGACGAGCCTGTCTTTTCGCTTGTAACGGTGATTTCCCTGTCTATTTCAATATATTTTCTCGGAGAATCCTGGACTTCGAGTCCGTCTTTCCATACGGAATCGATATAAGGTTTGGCACTCCCGTCGAGTATGGGCACCTCGACATTGTCCATGTCGATTATGGCATTGTCTATCCCCATTCCTGTCAACGCCGACAGAAGATGCTCTACCGTCATCACGGAAATACCGTCATGGGTCAGCGTAGTGCTTCTGTCAGTGCTCGAAACGTACTCCGCTACGGCTTCCATATATGAATCCTTGCTGATATCCGTTCTCCGGAAAAGGATGCCCGTATCGGCAGGGGCCGGATTCAGGGTCAAACGGGTGATCTTGCCTGTATGAAGGCCTTTGCCTTCGAAAGAATAGCTTTTCCGCAATGTCTGCTGCAACTGTTTCATCTTCAATCAAAATTCGGACGGCAAAGATATATAAAAAATCTTTATTCCAATATTACAACTATTCTTTTCCGTTTCTTCTGAATACCGCATACGCTCTAAGGAACTGTTTGTGAGGGAGAGCAGGGCTTCCCAGGAAAACCTGCCCTTCGGTCTTTATGCTGCTGATGACTCCCGACTGGGCGGCAAGGGTAGTGTTGTCGGCAATCGTTATATGGCCGGCAAGACCCACCTGGCCTCCGATGATACAATGCTTTCCGATCTTTGCAGAGCCCGCTATGCCTGTCTGGGCAGCCATCACGGTGTTTTCACCTATTTCGACATTGTGTGCTATCTGACAGAGATTGTCTATCTTGACACCCTTGCGGATGATGGTAGAGCCCATCTGGGATTTGTCCACGGTGGTATTCGCTCCGATTTCCACGTCGTCCTCGATAACGACATTGCCGGTATGTTCAATCTTCTTGTAAGAGCCGTCATCGAGAGGAGCAAAACCGAATCCGTCTGATCCTATGACGGCGTTGGCATGAATGATGACATTGTCTCCGATGACCATGCCCGGATAAATCCGGACTCCGGGATAGATGATGCACCTGGAGCCTATCTTCACGTCGTCGCCGATATATACCTGCTCGTAAATTTTCGTATAGTCACCTATTTCAGCACGGCGGCCCAAATACGCTCCGCTTCCGACATACACTTTCTTTCCTATCTTAGTGGAAAAATATCTTTTGACGTGGCAGCCGCGATACCGTTTGTACGACCTTTTTTTGGCCGTCACGTAATCCAGGAGGGCCGCTATCGAAGCATAAGCGTTCGGCACCTTTATCATAGTGGCTTTCACAGGTCTTTGCGGCTCGAAAGTATCGTTTACGATGATGACGCTGGCTTCGCAGTCATATACATAATGTTCATATTTTGGATTTGCGAAAAAGCATATCGCACCCGGCTTGCCGCTCTCGATTCTTGCAAATGTAGAAATTTTCGCCTCGGGATCACCTGACACGGTACCTTTCAGTATCTCGGCGATTTCTTTTGCCTTAAACTCCATAAAATCGGTCGATTATTTAATTAATTCCCATTATTTTCAGAAGATGTTCAATTTTTTTTCAAACAGCTTCTTATTATTCTGAAATTATTCTTAAATTTGCCGCCGTGAGTTTGATACAGGGGACGGGCAGTCCCCTATTTTATTTATTACACGCCGGTTTATGAAAATTTCAGAGATAATAGATGCAATGCAGGAGGCGATTGTTGCACGGAACTGTTTTATTGTCGAAATAAATGTCAGTCCGGACAACGATGTGGAGATTGTCATCGAATCCGAAGACGGCACGGTATCTTTGGATGACTGCGTGGAGCTGAGCGGAGTTTTCGAAGAAAAATTCGACCGCGAAAAGGAAGATTATTCGCTGACGATAGGTTCCGCGGGGCTCGACCAGCCGTTCAAGGTGCTGAAGCAATATGTCAAAGCCATCGGCACCGAGGTACAGGCTCTGCTGCGCGACGGAAGGAAACTGAAAGGCATTCTGACAGAGGCTTCGGAGGATGGAATCACCCTGAAATATTCGGTCAGGGAAGCGGTGGAAGGCGAAAAAAGAAAAAAAATGGTGGAGCACAACGACTTTTTCCCTGCGGACAGGATAAATGCCGTATTTCCTGTCGTGGAAATCGGTTGACGCCGCATCTGTATTGGATTCGGCCGCAGGCTGACAGACAACCATATTGGCCGCAGGCCATGAAATTTTTCCGGTAAAGAGAAAATTTAAGGTTATATAATAAAATGGAAAAGACAGAACTCAAAGACGCGTTTGCAGAATTCAAGAATCTGAAGAATATCGACAGACCAACGATGATGGGCGTATTGGAAGACGTGTTCAAGACACAGTTAGCCAAGACATACGGAACATCCGACAATTTCGACATCATCATCAATATCGACAAGGGAGACTGCGAAATCTACAGAAACCGCGAAGTCGTGGAAGAAGTCGAAGATCCGAACACGCAGATAGCGATAGCGGAGGTGAACAGGGATTCCGACGAGTATGAAATCGGAGAGACGTATGCGGAAAAAGTCGAGATGAAAAGTTTCGGCCGCCGCGGGATTCTGAACATCAGACAGAATCTGCAGGGCCGCATCATGGATATAGAAAAGGCCAACCTTTACAATAAATACATAGCCAAAATAGGCGAAATCTTCACGGGCGAAGTTTACCAGACCTGGTCCAAGGAAGTGCTTATCCTCGATGAAGACGGGAACGAGCTCCGACTGCCGAAGTCCGAGCAGATACCTGGAGAGCATTTCAAGAAAAACGATACGGTGAAGGCCATCATCAAGAGCGTAGAGATGAAGAACAACACGACTCCGTATATCGTGCTTTCCCGTACGTCGGAAGAATTCCTCGAGAAGCTCTTCGAGCAGGAGGTTCCGGAGATTTACGACGGTCTGATCACGATAAAGAAAGTGGTCAGGATTCCGGGAGAACGGGCCAAGGTGGCTGTGGAATCATACGACGAGAGAATCGATCCTATAGGAGCATGTATCGGAGTGAAAGGCGCCAGAATCATCGGCATAGTCAGGGAGCTCCGCAATGAAAACATCGATGTGCTCCAGTGGACAAACAATACTCAGCTGCTGATCCAGAGGGCTCTGAGTCCTGCAAAAATTTCTTCGATAGTACCGGGAGAGGACGGGAAAATCAAGGTGTACATGCTGCCTGATGAAGTAAAGAAAGGTATCGGAAAGGGCGGATGCAACATCAAACTGGCGAGCATGCTCGTAGGCCAGGAAATCGAAGTGTGGAGAGAGTTGCCTAAACAGGATGAGGAGGAAGAGGACGTTCTGCTGAGCGAATTCGAGAACGAAATCGATCCTTGGATCATCGAAAGGCTGCAGGCCATCGGATGCGACACGGCCAAAAGCGTACTTGCACTTTCGCCTGAAGACATTGCCCGCAGGGCGGATCTGGAAGATGAGACCGTGGCCGAGGTGCTCGACATACTCCGCTCCGAGTTCGAAGAATAACAGCATTGCCCGGCGGCTGACGACGGGCACTCGAATATTGCCCGACACCTGAAGGAGGGCACACCTGAAATCGGAAATTTAAACTTATTTTATGGCAGAAATACGATTAAGCAAACTTACTAAACAATTCAATATCGGGCTCCAGACACTCGTCGATTTTCTGAAAGAGAAGGGAGCCGAAGTAGAAATGAACCCGAATGCAAAAATATCGGATTCATATCTGCCAGCCATCGAAACGAAATTCGGTGAAGAACAGAAGCTAAAACAAGACTCTGAAAAAGTCGCTATCAAACTGAAGGAAATCATCGAGATGGGCACGAAGAAAAAGATGCCGGAAGATGATGCCGAGACCCAGGTCAAGGAAGTCATCATCAAATCCAATCTTTCTTCGGAAGCGCATGCGAGCCAGCCTGCAGCCAATACTGCGGAAACTGCACCGGCTGTTCAGGAAACACCGGAGGCGGACACTGCGAAGACAGAGCCGGAGCCTGCCAAGGAAATCCCTGAGGAAAAACCTGCGGGCGGTCTGAAAATCGTAGGCGAAATCGATTTGTCCCAATTCGAAAAGAAGCCGAAAACGAAGGACAACAAGCCTGCAGAGGCGGAAAAACCAAAGCCTGAGAAGGTAGAGGAAGAGACGAAGGAAGCAAAAGAAGAATCTGCGGCTGAAGTTCCTGCTGCAGCACCTGCCGCTACCGACAAACCTGAAGTGAAAAACGATGAGCCGTCGGAGCCCCGCCGCGAAATAAGGGAAATAAAAATCGAAGTGGAGAAGCTCCAGGGGCCGAAAATCGTCGACAAGATAGACCTTTCCCAGTTCGACAGGAAAAAGAATAAAAAGAGGGAGAGAATTGCCAAGGGAGGCAGCCAGAAGGTCGATGTGACCAAAATGGGAGACGAGGCGGACAACCAGGCGAAGAAGGACAGGAAGAAAGGAAAGGGCAATGACGCTTTCCGCAAGAGCGACCGCGATTCGGGAGGCTCAGGAA
>CALUSD010000051.1 GCA_944323295.1 uncultured Bacteroidales bacterium
AAATCATGGCTGCCGAAGTTTACAGTGTCGGGAAAGGCAAACTATCAGTCGGATGTGGTAGAGATGCCTTTCGATATCCCGGGCTTTACTTTCGATCTGCCTCATGACCAGTATTCACTGGTCGGCGAAATCAGCCAGACCATCTGGGACGGCGGCGTGTCGGGCAGCCAGAAAAAAGTCACGGAATCAGGTGCGGACGTCCAGAAAGGACAGGTAGAAGTCTCTCTGTACGCGCTCAACGAAAGGGTGGAGAATATATTTCTCGGAGTGCTGCTTATCGACGGACAGATAGAACAGAATTCCATATTGGAAAAAAGTTTGGAAAGAAATGCCGACCAGGTGCAGGCATGCATCGAAAACGGCACGGCATACAAGTCCGATTTGGAAATGATAGAAGTCAGCATGCTGAACTGCGAACAGCAGCGGGAAGAGCTTATGAAAGACAGGGCCGCATACGTATCCATGCTCGAAAAGCTGACAGGAACAGAACTCGAAGGCTTGGAGTTCGTCATCCCGGATGAAACCGCCGAAATGCCGGCATGCAGCGAGGTGACCAGGCCGGAACTCATGCTTTATGACGCGCAGCTCGGCCAGCAGGAAGCCCTCGCCCTCCAGCTCAATTCGAAGATATCGCCCAAATTCAGCCTTTCCCTCCAGGGAGGCATAGGCCGTCCGGGTCTGAATATTCTTAAAAACACATTCCAGCCTTACTGGACGGCAGGCATAAAGATGTCCTGGGACATAGGAGCCCTCTATACGAGACGCGATGAAAAGCGGAAAATCGATGCTCAGATGCGGAAAATCGAATCTGACAGGGAAACGTTTCTTTTAAACACCTCCATCGATGCCACACAGAAGCTCAGCGCCATCGACAAGGCAAAGGCTTTGTTGGAGAAAGACAAAAAAATAATCGCGCTGAGAGAATCCATCCGCTCCTCGGGCGAGGAGCAATACCGCAACGGAGTCATTACCATGACCGACCTGATGTCGAGGATAGACGATGAGTATGACGCAAAGGTCGCTGAATCCGTTCACCGCATCCAGCTGCTGATGGCGATATACGACTTGAAAAACTGTATGGGATATGGGGGTCGCCCCTAATCTGTCAAACGGATTCTTAAATAATTTTTACCATGAAAAACAAAAGAATAATAATCGAAACGGTTTCCGGTATAATGACTGTGCTGTCTGTCACGGGATGCGGTCTTAAAGAGCCTGATTTCGATGCCTGCGGTCAGATTTGCGCGACTGAAGTGACAGTCTCCGCAGAAAGCAGCGGCAGGATAACCGAATTAGACATCACCGAAGGAGACCGTATAGAAGCCGGAGAATGCGTAGGGCACATAGACTCTGTCTATACCTGGCTCCAGAAAGAAGAGCTTCTGAAACGGAAGGCAAGCGCTGCGGTGAAAATCGTGGATGCGGAATGCCAGACACGCGCCCAATATGCCAAGCTGGAGAATCTGAAAACGGAACTGAACCGCTCCAAGGCATTGCTTGCAAAAGATGCCGGGACCCGCAAACAGGTAGACGACCTCGAATCGGAAATCCGGATTTTAGAGGGACAGATAGCTGCTGCGGAACAGAATTACAGGCAGAACAACGAAAGCGTCGAATGCGAAATCGGGACCATAAACGTCCAGATAGCACAGCTCGAGGACAAGCTCGGGAAATGCAGGATAACAGCCCCGGTCGCCGGGACAGTGATGGAAAAATATGCGGAAGAAGGTGAAACTGTGACCTCGGGCAGGCAGCTTTTCAAAGTAGCAGATATGGAAAATCCGTATGTACGGGCATACTTTTCTTCGTCTCAGCTGTCATCGCTGCATGTCGGAGACAAGGTGACAGTCATCCCGGATGACGGCACGTCGGATCCCGTCCGGTATGAAGGTACGGTGACATGGATTTCCGGCGAAGCCGAATTCACTCCGAAAAACATACAGACGCGGGACGAGCGCGCCGACCTCGTATATGCAGTGAAAATCGCATTACGAAACGATGGAAGACTCCGTATCGGAATGTATGCATACGTTATTCTTTGACAGGATTCGAACTAATGACCATGAATGCCATCGAAATAAACGGTATCGCCAAAAGCTACGGCAATGTCCGGGCATTGGAAGGCATTTCCCTGACAGTGAGGGAAGGCGAGATTTTCGGGCTGATAGGCCCGGACGGAGCCGGAAAGACCACACTGTTCAGGATAATGACCACGCTGATGCTTCCTGATTCCGGCTCGGGCAGCGTCTGCGGGCTCGACATCGTGAAGGATTTTGCCGGACTGAGAAGAATCATCGGCTACATGCCGGGGAAGTTTTCCCTTTATCAGGACCTGAGCGTAAAAGAAAACTTGGACTATTTTGCGACTCTTTTCGGGACCACTGTCCGGGAGAATTACGAAAATATCCGCGAAATATACTCGCAGATCGAGCCGTTCGCAAATCGTCGCGCAGGCAAGCTGTCCGGAGGGATGAAACAGAAATTGGCCCTTTGCTGTGCCTTGGTACACCGCCCGTCGGTACTGTTTCTCGATGAGCCGACTACGGGTGTCGATGCGGTCAGCAGGAAAGATTTCTGGAACATGCTTTCGAGGATAAAGGCTTCCGGTGTGACCGTATTCGTGTCCACTCCGTACATGGACGAAGCTGCGCAGTGCGACAGGCTGGCTCTGATACGTGACGGAGCCGTCATCGGCACAGGCACTCCCGGGGAAATAGTCTCCCGTTTCCCGTTCAGGCTGCTCACGGTCAATGGCAGCAGGATGTATCCTCTTCTGAAAGAACTCAGAAAGGCAGAGGGCGTCATCAGCTGCTTTGCATTCGGAGACTCGCATCATGTCGCCTATGACCCTGCGGTGACCGGGAAAGACAGGATACTCGAGGCGCTGGCGGATGCTGGATTCAAAGACTGCGCGGCGGCAGAGACATCGCCGTCGGTCGAAGACTGCTTCATGTGGCTTTCAGGACGAAAAGGGAACTGAAAAGGAGCGGACAAACCATGGAAGGAAATGTCATAGAAATCAGAAATCTCACGAAAAAGTTCGGAGATTTTACGGCAGTGGACAATATAAGTTTCGATGTCTGGAAAGGAGAGATTTTCGGATTTTTAGGAGCCAACGGAGCCGGAAAGACCACTGCCATGAGAATATTGTGCGGCCTCAGCCGTCCGACAAGCGGCGGAGGGACAGTGTCGGGCTATGACATAAACACGGAACAGGAAAAAATAAAAAGGCACATCGGCTACATGAGCCAGAAATTTTCCCTGTATCCGGATCTGACTGTCAGAGAGAATATCCGTCTGTTCGGAGGTATCTACGGGCTCAGGGACAGGGAAATCAGGGAAAAGACCGACGCCATGCTCGGGATGCTGGAGATGATGTCCGAAAAAGACAAGTTCGCAGGAGCGCTTCCGCTCGGATGGAAGCAAAAGCTCGCTTTCAGCATAGCGCTGATCCACGAGCCGGAAATCATATTCTTGGATGAACCTACGGGAGGGGTGGATCCCGAGACGCGCAGACGCTTCTGGGAAATGATATACGATACGGCGGAAAAAGGGGTGACTGTCTTCGTCACTACACATTACATGGACGAAGCGGAATATTGCGACAGAGTGTCCGTCATGGTAGACGGAAAAATCGCCGCCATGAACTCTCCGTCCGGGCTGAAATCGGAGTATCATGCCGGAAACATGGATGAAGTATTCAGAATAATAGCCGGAAGGGCTGCGAGGGAGGAATAAGATGAAAGAATTCGCAGCATCCGTAGTCAAGGAGTTCCGTCATATTTTCAGGGACAAGCGGACCATACTCATCGCGATGGTGATGCCTGTGGTGCAGATAATTCTGTTCGGCTTCGCCGTCAGCACGGAAGTCAACGATGCGAGGATAGCATTCTGCGGCGACCTGTCCGATTCGGAAGTCAGGAAGACAGTCGACAGAATAGACCGGAACAGATATCTCAGAATCGTCGGAAGATTGGACAAGCCGTCCGACATAGAAGAAATGTTCAGGACGAACAAGGCGGATGCCGCCGTATGCTTCGCCAATGACTACGGGAAAGATCTGATTTCGTCCGGCAAAGCCGGAATCAGAATAATTTGCGACGGGTCCGATCCGAATACGGCACAGATGATAGCGAGCTATCTGAAAGGCGTCATTTCATCGGAACAGTCCGATATAGGCATCATGATATCCGGAGAAAGGAAAGTGTCCATGACTCCCGTAGTCCAGCTCATGTACAACCCCGCCATGAAATCATCCTATAATTTCGTGCCTGGAGTCATGGGGCTGATACTTATGCTTATATGTTCCATGATGACGGCAGTATCGATAGTCCGGGAAAAGGAGACCGGAACTCTCGAGCTTCTGTTAGTGTCTCCCGTCAAGCCGCTGTGGATCATTATCAGCAAGATGATTCCTTATCTGCTGCTGTCGGCGGTGAATTTTGCGAGCATACTCCTTCTTTCACACTTCGTGATGGAAGTGCCTGTAAACGGGAGCCTTTTCCTCCTGTCTGCCGCCGCCCTTGTCTTCGTGGTGACGTCATTGGCTCTCGGCCTTCTCATTTCAGTGATTTCTTCAAGCCAAAGGACGGCTCTGCTGATATGCGGCATGGGACTGACGATGCCGACGATGATATTTTCCGGAATCATTTTCCCTTGCGAGAGCATGCCGGAAATCCTGCAATGGTTTTCCGACATCATTCCAGCAAAATGGTTCATCATCATAGTAAAGAAAGTCATGATTCAGGGCGACGGCATGGTCTCCGTACTCAAGGAGCTGTCCATCCTCGCAGGCATGGCGATATTGCTGCTGACTGTCAGCATCAAAAGTTTCAGGACACGGCTGCAGTAACACTAACATATTCATATCGATACCATGTGGAAATATCTATTGGAAAAGGAATTCAAACAGTTTTTCAGAGATCCGGGGCTGCCCCGGATGGCTCTGATGTTCCCTGTGCTGATGATGCTGGTTTTTCCATTCGCAGTAAGCATGGAGATAAGGAATATAAATCTCGTCGTGGCAGACGGCAGCCGCAGCGAAGAATCCGCACGGCTGATAGAAAAATGCACGGCTTCGGGATATTTCAGATTGGTGGCCCAATGCGACAGCCCTGACGAAGCCATGCGGCTCATGGATGACAACAAGGCCGACGCCATCATCACCATCGGTCCGGATTTCGCCGAGGAAGTCGAAACAGGCTCCGGATTTCCGGTCGGGATAAAAGTCAATACCGTCAACGGGACAAGAGGCAGTATCGGAGCGCAATACCTGTCGAGCTGTATCAGGATGTACCTGCAGGACAGGAATCCGTCCCGGGATGTTCCTGCGACACCGGCAGCAGAGATTTCTGAAAAGTATTATTTCAACGCGAACATGGACTACAAACTGTTCATGATACCTGCTCTGATAGTTATCGGCATCACCATGATTACCGCATTCCTTCCGTCCCTGAACATCGTATCGGAAAAGGAGACCGGTACCATAGAACAGATAAACGTGACCCCGGTCAGCAAATCGGCATTCATCATCTGCAAAATGATACCGTACTGGGCCATCGCATTCTTCGTGCTCACCGCCTGTCTGCTCATTGCCTGGGCCGTATTCGGATACGCATGCCGCGGCCGGCTTCTGTGGCTTTACGTCTATACGACACTCGACATCATCGTCATGGCAGGACTCGGACTTCTGATTTCCAACTACAGCAGCAACGCACAGCAGGCCATGTTCGTCATCTGGTTCTTTGCCGTAATATTCATGCTGATGAGCGGTATTTTCACTCCGATAGCCTCCATGCCGGAATGGGCGCAGGCCATAACATATTTCAATCCGATGAGATACTATGCGGACGCCATGCGGGCCGTCTACCTGAAAGGCAGTACCCCTGCCGACATCTGGTATGACGCGGCAGGACTTGTGGCCATAGGAGCCGTCATGGTGGGATGGGCTATCGCCAGCTACAGAAAGACTGCCGTATAACCGGCGTTAAAAGTGCCCCTCTCGGTTACCGGATGAACAGAAGTTCGCGGTATTTCGGAAGCGTCCACATCTGGTCGTCGACTATCAGCTCGAGCTCATCGATGTGAGACCTGATCTCGTCCAACCACGGGAAGACCGTATCGTGATATGCGATAGCCTTCTCCCTCTCGTCGGAGATACGGTTGGCCACTTTTCTGGCCTCGATCATGTTGTCCACATGCTCCTTGATGAGAGCCGTATGCGTAGCGATGGCTTCTATGAGTTCCAGATTCCGGACAGTCAGTTTGTCGGCCTTCTCCTTCGGGAAGATTTCATGCATCTTGTACACGTTGTCGATAAGCGTGCTCTGATACTTCGTCGCTACGGGAACTATATGATTGAGCGCCAGATCCCCGAGAACCCGGGCCTCAATCTGGATTTTCTTCGTATAAGTCTCCCATTTCACCTCATTCCGCGCCTCGAGCTCTTTCCTGGTCATCACACCGGTCTTTTCGAACATCCTGACGCTTTCTTCCGACAGATAATTGTCATAGATGAGAGGGACGCTCGTCTCGCAGTCCAGTCCTCTCCGCTTGGCCTCCTCCTTCCATTCGTCGCTGTAGCCGTTGCCGTCGAAATGGATAGGCTTGCAGATCCTGATATATTCCCTGATAACGCCGAGAATCGCGGAAAAGGTTTCTTCGCCTGCGGCAATGCGTTCGTCCACGACGGATTTGAATTCTTTCAACTGTTCGGCCATTGCCGTATTGAGCACTATCATTGCGCTGGCGCAATTTGATTCGGCTCCGGCAGCCCGGAATTCAAATCTGTTGCCTGTAAAGGCAAACGGAGAAGTCCTGTTCCTGTCCGTATTGTCTACCAAAATTTCGGGAATCTGAGGAATGTCGAGTTTCATCCCCGTCTTGCCTCCCAAAGACTGGAAACTTTCAGGCTCGCTTTCTTCGATATGCCTGAGAACGGCAGACAGCTGTTTGCCGAGGAAACTCGAGATGATGGCAGGCGGCGCCTCGTTGGCTCCGAGCCTGTGTGCACTGCTCGCACTCATGATGGATGCTTTCAGCAGGCCGTTGTGTTTATAGACGGCCATCAGGGTATTGACCACGAATGTCACGAAACGGAGATTGCTGGTAAAATCCTTTCCGGGCGACATCAGGGCAAGTCCGGTGTCCGTGCCGAGAGACCAGTTGTTGTGCTTGCCGCTTCCGTTCACTCCTTTGAAAGGCTTTTCATGCAGAAGAACTCTGAAACCGTGGTTTCTGGCGATTTTGCGCATCAGCGACATGATCAGCATGTTGTGGTCATTCGCAAGATTGCATTCCTCGAATATCGGAGCGAGTTCGAACTGATTTGGAGCCACTTCATTATGCCGGGTCTTGACAGGGATGCCGAGTTTCAAAGCCTCGATTTCGAGATCTTTCATGAATGCTGCCACCCTCGTCGGGATAGCTCCGAAATAATGATCTTCGAGCTGCTGGTTTTTCGCCGAATCGTGTCCCATCAGCGTCCGTCCGGTCAAAAGCAGATCAGGACGGGCGGCATACAGGCCTTCATCCACGAGGAAATACTCCTGTTCCCAGCCGAGATTTGCAAAAACTTTCCGGACATCAGGGTTGAAATAATGGCAAACATCCACCGCCGCCTTGTCGACAGCTCTCAATGCCTTGAGCAGAGGCGCCTTGTAGTCCAACGATTCGCCGGTGTATGCGATGAAAATGGTCGGGATGCAGAGCGTATCGTCTACAATGAATGCCGGCGACGACGGATCCCAGGCAGAATACCCGCGGGCCTCGAAAGTGTTACGGATACCCCCGTTCGGGAAAGACGAAGCGTCAGGCTCCTGCTGCACGAGAAGTTTGCCTGAAAACTCTTCTATCACGCCGCCTTTACCGTCATGCTCGATAAACGAGTCGTGCTTTTCGGCAGTTCCTTCCGTCAGCGGAGCAAACCAGTGGGTATAATGCGTCACGCCCATTTCCACAGCCCATTTTTTCTTTCCTGCCGCCACTTCGTCGGCAATGCTTCTGTCGAGGGCAGACCCCGTATCGATAACATTTATCAGTTTGGCGTATACTTCAGCGGAAAGATATTTGAACATTTTTTCCCTGTTGAATACATACATCGCATAATACTCGGACGGACGTTCCGCAGGGAGTTCCACATTCGAAGGCTTCTTGCTGAAAGCCTCTTCTACCATTTTGAATCTTAATGTCGACATAGGGTCTGTTCGTTAAATTTTACAGCTTCATGAAAATTTCTGCAAAAATACTTTTTAATTCGTATATTTAACGGATTTTTGAAATTTTTCAAAACAGTTTGTGGATTATCGGAAAGCGGCGACAATCCGCAGGAGGCATACCTATAGCCTGTTCTTGAAAAGGCTTGCGTACAGTTTCCGGCAGGATGCCTCGAGGGTGATGCATGAAGTCAGGTTCGAGTAGATGCCGGAAGCCTCGACGAAATAGTCGATGAGGGAGATTTCACCGCCTTCCACGGCCTGTCTCAAAAGATCGAGCGTTTCACGCATCAGAGGCTCGTTGTATGCCGCGACAGCCGCTTCGGTCTGACGGATTTCGTTCAGGATCGAGCGGATTTCGGCTTCGGCATTCAATTTCGCATAGTTGAGGGAACTGCGGGCGGAAGTGGCCTGAGCCTTGGCCATCGACACTTTCTTGTGATTCGAGAACAGCGGGATGGAACATCCGACCAAAAACCCGTGCTCGGCATCACGGATAGCGGTATTGCGCCTGTAGCCTATCTCGAGTTTAGGTATCCAGCCCTGCTTGTTTATGGAAATTTCCTTTTGTGCCGCCTCGGCATTCTTCTCGGCGGCAATGATGGATGCATCGGCAGCAAGATACTCCGACACGAAAGTTTCAGTATCGCCGATATTCTCTGTCACGGGGAAAAAATCTGCCTCGAAAACTATAGGATGCCCTCCGTTGAGGGCAATGAGGTCGCGGGACGCTGCGTCGAGAGCGGCATTGTTGGCTGCGACGGACGTCGCAATGCCCATAAGTTCCATTTTTATCTTGTTGACTTCCAATGCAGAAGCATCTCCAGTCTCCAATCTGCTCTGATACAGGGCCAGCAGGTCGGCTGCAATCCCTGACTGCATGTCGAGCAACTCCCCGATTTGTCTGTACATGACGATGTCGATGCACAGATTTTCGGCATCCAAAAGAATCCTCCGCCTTTCATTGTCGAGGCTTCCGGCCAACGCTTCCCTGGAAAGTTCGTTTTTTCTGTGCCTTGCGGAATAGAGGGTGGGGAAATCGAATCCCTGCGATACCACGAGTTCCGAGCCGGCCTGTCCGGATACTCCTCCGCTGTAGAACGAGCTGTATTCGATCGTCGGATCTTCGAGGATGTTTTCGCTTTTCATCTGCAGCGACTGCGCTTCCGCATCCTGGCGCAGGGCCTCGAGTTCAGGACTGTTCGCGGCTACGGCATCCAAGACTGTTCCGATATCCGCCGTGCGGACGGTGTCCACGGCCATGGAGCCGGTCTCTTCCGCATTGGCCGCAACCTGCCGGCCATATCCGGCACCGGAAGTCAGGGAAGCCGTATTGTCATTGGCCGATACGGCCATCCAGGAACAAAACAGAAAAGCTGCTATCGTGTATTTTTTCATTTCTTCGAACTTTCGTGTGTTTGGAAATCTATCTGTCAATCAGCGTCTTGAACTTCATTGCGCCCTGCTGCGGCATCGACTTCCCTGCGATGCAGCCAGTAATACATCACCGGGACTATGAAACCGTTCAGAAAAGTCGATGTCAGAAGGCCTCCGAGAATCACTTTCGCCATAGGGCTCTGGATTTCGTTGCCGGGGAGATCGCCTTTCACCGCTAACGGAATCAGTGCGAGCGCGGAAGACAGTGCGGTCATCAGAATCGGATTCAGACGGTCCAACGAGCCTTGGATGATGCTGTCCATGAGCGGATATCCCTGAGCCCTGAGAAGATTGTAATGACTGATGAGCAGCATCCCGTTTCTTGTGGCGATACCGAACAGCGAGATGAAGCCGATGATGGCCGGAATGCTCAGTTCCTTGGTCGTCAGGAGCAGGGCAAAAACGCCTCCGATAAGTGCCAAAGGCAGATTCAGCAGGACGACGCCGCTCTGGGACGCACTTTTGAACTGCATGTAGAGAAGCAGGAAGATGACTATGATGCTCATCATCGAAGTCAGCAGAAGCACCCGGCTGGCAGCTTTTTCACTTTCGAACTGGCCGCCGTATTCTATGTGGTAACCCTCGGGAAGCGAGATGTTTTCGTCGACGATTTTCCTGATGTCATCCACCACGCTACCTACATCGCGTCCGGCGGCATTGGCCGAGATTACGACCTTTCTTTTGACATTCTCTCTGTTGATGGCATTGGGTCCTGTCGAAGAAATCACGTCCGCCACGTATGACAGAGGAAGTTTGTTGCCGGAGGCATCATCTATCATCAGGTCCTTGATTCTTTCCGCAGAGCCCCGGTCGGTTTCGGAAGCCCGGACCACGAGATTAAAGGCCTTGCCCTGCTCGTAGACCTGCGAGACGGTCTCTCCGGCCATATTCACCGTGATGAATTCCCGGAAGGCCGGCATGGAGATTCCGTATTTCGCCAGCATTTCGCGCTTCGGGACTATCTTGATTTCAGGCCTCTCGATCTGCTGTTCGACATTCAGGTCCGCGATTCCTTCCACCCCGCCTATCAGGTCCTTGATCCTGTTTCCGAGGACGAACATCCTGTTCAGGTCGTCTCCGAACAGTTTTATGGCGATGCTGGCCTGCGTACCGCTCAGCATGGCGTCTATCCTGTGGCTTATCGGCTGTCCGATTTCGATGTTGGCCCCTGAAATCGTAGAGAGTTTGGTCCTCACATCCGCGAGCAGCTCGGCATGCGACCTGTCTTTCAGTTCGAAAGGAGCCTCGATTTCGGATACGTTGACCCCGAGTGCATGCTCGTCGAGTTCCGCACGTCCGGTTTTCCGCGCCACGGTATAAATCTCGGGTATCGAAAGCAGAAGCTCTTCGGCCTGGCGCCCTATTTTGTCCGATTCTTCGAGAGAAATACCCGGCAGAGAGCTAACGTTGATGGTAAACGAGCCTTCATTGAACGCTGGCAGGAAACTGTGGCCGAGGGTGAAAAACAGGCCGAGGGCGACACAGAACAGGGCTACGGTCGCACTTACGACACTTGTCTTGTGTCTCATCACCCACTCCAATGCCTTCCTGTAGTATCTTTTCAGCCAGACTGCCACGAACGCTTCTTTCGGCACGCCGTCGCCTTTTACCCTGTAGTCGAGCATGTAGCTGCACAGGACCGGTGTAAGCGTCAGAGCCACGAGCGTGGAAGCGAAAAGTGCCGTGATGAAAGCGACTCCGAGAGGTGCGAGCATCCTTCCTTCCATCCCGGAAAGGAAGAAGAGCGGCACGAAACTCACCACGATGATCAGAGTCGAGTTCAGAATCGGCATCCTGACTTCTTTGGACGCATCGAAAACCACCTGCAGGACAGGGCGCCTCTCCCCTTTCGGCAACGCCTTGTTGGCCCTGATATGCTTCCAGACATTTTCGACGTCGACTATGGCATCATCCACCAAAGAGCCTATGGCAATGGCAAGACCTCCGAGGCTCATCGTATTGATAGTCATCCCCATCCAGTTCAGAGTCAATATGGAAATGAGGATGGAAAGAGGGAGGGTGACAAGCGAGATTATCGTTGTTCTGGCATTCGCCAGGAACAATATCAACACTATGACCACGAATATGGCGCCTTCGTAAAGCGATGACTTGACATTGTCGATGGAACTTTCTATGAACCGCGACTGCCGGAACGTGTCTGTGGAGATTTTTACGTCAGGGGGCAGGTTTTTCTGTACGTCTTTCAGCGCTTCTTCCAATTTCGCCGTAAGTTCGAGCGTCCCGGTGTCGGGCTGCTTCGTGACCGTGACCAGAACGGCCGGTTTCCCTTTTTCGGATGCCAATCCCAATTTCGGCTGCTGCGCCCCGATTTTCACATCCGCGACGTCTTCCAATACGACAGGCGCTCCGTCTACCGTCTTGATGACGGACCTTGCCATCTCCCTGACATCTTCGGTAGAGACTATCCCCCTGACAATATATTCATTTCCGTATTCATATATGACGCCTCCGTTCGTGTTCTGATTCATGCCTCGCGTGACATCCATCACTTCGCCGAGGGTCACTCCGTAATACTTCATCTTTTCCGGATGGATGAGCACCTGATATTCCTTGATATCTCCTCCGAGGACCGCCACCTGGGCCACGCCTCCGGTCGAAAGCAGGCGAGGTCTGATGGTCCAGTCGGCGATAGTCCTGAGATCGAGCATCGAAGTGGAATCTGCCGTCATACCTACTATCAGGAGCTCTCCGAGTATCGACGACTGCGGGCCGAGAGTCGGATTGCCGGCATTCTCCGGCAGCTCTTCCGCCACCATGGCTATTTTTTCAGAAACTATCTGGCGGGCCAGATATATGTCCGTATCCCAGTCGAATTCCACCCACACCACAGAAAAGCCCGTAGTGGAAGAAGACCTGACCCGGCGCACTCCAGTAGCGCCGTTTACCGCCGTTTCTATCGGAAATGTCACCAACTGTTCGACTTCTTCCGCCGCCATTCCTCCTGCTTCGGTCATCACGACGACAGTCGGTGCGTTGAGGTCCGGAAAGACATCCACCTCCGTTCTGTTCATCACATATATTCCAGCTGCCGTCAGCAGCGCTGCCGCCACCAATATCAGCAGCCTGTTGTTCAGCGAAAACCGTATTATCCTGTTCAGCATAATATTAACTGTTTCTTGGTCTTGTTTCGTAAAATTTGCAGAAACGAGGAAATTTTAATGGTTGTGGGTGTGGGCAGGGATTATATTGGACGCCGACGCCAATTTCACATTGTACGCCCCGCGTACAACCACCTCATCCCCGGGATTCAGCCCTGCCAGAATTTCCGTACGGATACCGTCGCTTTCTCCGAGAGCCACTTCCTGTTTTCTGTAGCAGCTTTCATCAAGTTTCAGGTATACGAAATACAGGCCCTGCTCCTCTGTAA
>CALUSD010000052.1 GCA_944323295.1 uncultured Bacteroidales bacterium
AACTGCGCCGACGTATGTCCAGCCAAGGAAAAAGCCCTCGTCATGGTATCTGCAGAGTCCCAGGAGCACGAACAGGCGAACTTCGACTATCTGCATTCTCACATAGGATACAAGGATACTGTACAGAACAAGTTCCAGAATATCAAGAACTCGCAGTTCTCACAGCCGTTGTTCGAATACTCGGGAGCCTGCGCAGGCTGCGGCGAGACACCGTATATCAAGGCCATCACCCAGCTCTTCGGAGATCACATGATGATTTCCAATGCTACAGGATGTTCTTCCATCTACGGAGCATCGTTCCCTGCATCTCCTTACTGCACCAACGCATACGGACACGGACCGACATGGGCCAACTCTCTCTTCGAGGACAATGCTGAATACGGACTGGGTATGAAACTCGGCTCAGACAGGGCAAGACAGACCGTAGCAAGACTCATGGAAGAGGGACTTGCATGCACATGCTGCTCCGACGAAATCAAGGCGCTCTTCACCAAGTGGCTTGAAAACAGGAATGATGCAAAGGTTACACGCGAAGTGGCCGACGCACTCGTTCCACTCATGGAGGAATGCAAATGCGATATCTGCAAGTCACTGCTCGAATACAGACACTTCATTCCTTCACGCTCGCAGTGGATCTTCGGTGGAGACGGCTGGGCATACGATATCGGATACGGCGGACTCGACCATGTGCTCGCATCCGGTGAAAATGTAAACGTACTCGTTCTCGATACGGAGGTTTACTCGAATACGGGCGGACAGTCATCCAAGTCAACACCGGCAGGCGCCATCGCCAAATTCGCCGCATCAGGAAAGAGAATCCGCAAGAAAGATCTCGGAATGATGGCTATCAGCTACGGCTATGTTTATGTAGCTCAGGTAGCTATGGGCGCAAGTCCTGTTCAGTTCTTCAACGCTCTCAAGGAAGCCGAAGCATACGACGGACCATCCCTTATCATAGCTTACTCTCCATGTATCAACCATGGTCTGAAAGCAGGTATGGGGTTAAGCCAGAAAGAAGAGAAATTAGCGGTAGACTGCGGTTACTGGCATCTGTACAGGTACAACCCTGCCCTCGAGGATGAAGGAAAAAATCCGTTCACGCTCGACAGCAAGGAGCCTGACTGGAGCAAGTTCCAGGACTTCCTGAAAGGTGAAGTCAGATTCGCATCACTCTACAAGATGTTCCCGAATGAAGCCGGAGAACTTCTCGAAAAGACGGAAGAATTTGCGAAGATAAGACTGAACACCTACAAGCGTCTTGCAGGCAAGGAATAAACTCTTGTCCGTACGGTAAAAAAGTGACTCGAAAAAAAATTCGGGTCACTTTTTTTATTCTGTCCCGTTCTTTCTCGACTTCGCCCGTGACGGCAGTGGAAAACACGTTAAAATATTGAAAAAAAGTTGAAGAATTTATAATATTGTCAGATATTATGACATTGTCGGGAACGACACTTCAACTAAAAACAATTTATAATACACTAAAAATGAACAGAATTTCAGCATTGGCCTGCGCAGCAGTTGCAGGCAGTCTCTTTGCCATTGCCCCGGCATCGGGGCAGCCGAACACCAAACTTCGTCCGGACAAGACAGTCCTGCTTTATCAGGAAACTCCTGTTGAAATCGATGATCCTGTCCAGGGCAAAACCATAGAAGCTCTCGGACTGAAAATGAATGAAGCCAACGGCCTGTCAGGTGCCGAAACAATAAACGATGCAGGAAATATCGGCAACATTTCCGACTTGGCCAGATTCGATCTGTATTTTCCGAAAAAACCTAACGGGCAGATGATTGTAGTGTGCCCTGGAGGAGGCTATTCGATAGTTTCTTCTTACAATGAGGGAGTATATGTTGCGGACTGGATGCTGTCCCGCGGCATCACCGTAGCCGTAGTCAAGTACAGACTTCCGAACAGACACTGGGAGGTCCCGCTGAGCGACGTTCACAATACTTTCAGGTACTGCAGAGAGCATGCTGAAGAATGGGGAATCGACCAGATAGGTGTCATGGGATTTTCTGCCGGAGGACATCTTGCAGCATCGGCTACCACACTATACACTGATGCAGTCACGCGGCCTGACTTTTCCATCCTGATTTATCCTGTCATAGCTTTCGACAAGACGCCTTCGCACAAAGGCACACGTCTGAATCTGATAGGAGACGACGAACTCTGGACGTCTACTGAGGGAAAAACGGCTGACAAATGGATTGCCGATCAGAAACTGCACGAGGAACTCATAGAAAAATACACTCTGAACAACCAGGTCACGCCTGATACTCCTCCGGTATTCCTGGCACACTGCACCGACGACAACGTCGTACCTGTAATAAACAGCATCAAATTTTATAATAAATTAGTAGACAACGGCGTAAGTGCAGAAATGCACATTTATCCGAAAGGCGGTCACGGCTGGGGATTTTCCACTGTCAAATTCGTCAAGCATGACGGTCTCGGGTACGCGCGCGATGAATTCGAAGCGTCCCTGGGCAGATGGCTCGAAAGCCAATATTTACACTAAGAAACTGTATAAAATACGGACAAAAAGCCTATCTTTGCGGGGTTTTGAAATTATTTATACGGATTTTATGAAAAAAATAATGTTGCTGATTGCCGTCCTATTCTCGACGGCAGCACTTTTCGGCCAGACGCAGCTGCCGAATGATCCGGAAGTCCGGACCGGCAGGTTAGACAACGGTCTGACTTACTACATCAAGCATAACGACAAACCGGCACAGCGAGCGGAGTTCTACCTTGCTACGAATGTCGGAGCCATCCAGGAGACTCCGGACCAGGACGGTCTCGCTCATTTTCTCGAGCACATGTGCTTCAACGGGACGAAGAATCTCCCGGGAAAAACGATGCTCGAATATCTCCAGAAAATCGGGGCCGAATTCGGCAGGAACATCAACGCCTCTACCGGAGTGGAACAGACTACATACATGCTGAACAACATCCCGGTAGTCAGGGAAGGCATCGTGGACACCTGCCTTCTGATCATGCATGACTACTCGCATTACGTGACCTGCGATCCGGTGGAAATTGATGCTGAAAGAGGCGTGATACTCGAGGAAAGGAGGACAAGGAGGACCGCTGACTGGAGAATGCACGAAAAATCCCTGCCATACTATTTCGGGGATTCCAAATACGCGACCTGCACTCTTATCGGAAGCGAAGAAAACCTCAAGACATTCAAGCCGGAAAGCCTTACCAATTTCTATCATACATGGTACCGTCCGGACCTCCAGGCTGTCA
>CALUSD010000053.1 GCA_944323295.1 uncultured Bacteroidales bacterium
GGTTTGGGCTCTGCCCATTTCGCTCGCCACTACTCTGGGTATCGATGTTTCTTTCTTTTCCTGAAGGTACTGAGATGTTTCAGTTCCCTTCGTTCGCCCTGGCTATACGCCAGTGTCGGGCCTTCAACCCGACGGGTTGCCCCATTCGGATATCTCCGGATCTATACCTGTTTGCAGTTCCCCGGAGCTTTTCGCAGCTTACCACGTCCTTCTTCGCCTCCGAAAGCCTAGGCATCCACCTTACGCTCTTTTTGCCTTCTTCTCTTTTTGGCTATTTTCCTAATTCCTCAGAAAAATTGCTCGCCTTTGAAATTGTTTTATTTTTACTTTCAGACCTCTTCCGTTTTGTGATAACGTCAGATCTGCTTCGTTGGCTGCTGCCTCTTCCTCAGTCATTTACTTATGTAAACTCCTTCGTCATCGGCTTTGCCGCCTCGCATCTCTGCCGTTCTGACAAAACGGCTCTTTTACCTCGTTATCTATTCCCAATACTTCAATGAACTGTGACATCTGAGTGATGTTCGATTCCGTTTTTCTGAAACGGGCTGCAAAGATACGGACTTTTTGATTACTTCCAAATTTTTCTGAAAATATTTCTCGAATTTTTCTTGTTTGTCCGCAAAAAATACCCTTTGGCACCTTCTAACTGCAGGGCAAAAGCCGGTAGTGGAGAAAAACGGAGATTATAAACAGATCTCTCGACTTCGCTCGAGATGACAGCTGTTGACCGCTCGAGATGACATGAATAAAATTTTGCCTATCTTTACGGGCTGCAAATAAAAACTGCTTATTTTAAGAAGTTGTCAACTTCTAACACTGACAAATTTGACTATTTATAGAAAATTCAAAAGAAAATGGACGAAAAACAAATGACACTGCCGGAAAATGCGCACAGAGAACTGCGTCCGGGAGAAAATTACCAGCCGCTTCTGTCCCCTAAGAAAAATTATCCGGAAGTCACGGTGTGGTCGGTGTGTATCGGGATTCTCATGACCGTCATCTTCTCGGCTGCCGCCGCTTACCTCGGACTGAAAGTCGGCCAGGTATTCGAAGCCGCCATCCCCATCGCCATCATTGCCGTAGGCCTCTCAAGCGCATTGGGACGAAAAAATTCCCTCGGAGAAAACGTGATGATTCAGTCCATCGGCTCATGCTCCGGCTCCATCGTCGCAGGCGCCATTTTCACATTGCCTGCACTATACATATTGCAGGCAAAATATCCTGAACTTACGGTCGATTTTACCAAAGTCTTTTTCTCGTCGCTTTTAGGCGGCATCCTCGGAATCCTGTTCCTGATTCCGTTCAGGAAATATTTCGTCAAGGAGATGCACGGAAAATACCCGTTCCCGGAAGCCACGGCCACCACTCAGGTCTTAGTCAGCGGAGAAAGCGGAGGAAAAGGAGCGAAGACATTGCTCATAAGCGGATTGGTCGGAGGACTGTACGACTTCATAGTATCCACTTTCGGGCTATGGGCAGACACGATTACTACAAAAATCCTCCCCTTCGGCGAAACTGTTGCCGAAAAGGCAAAATTGGTTTTCAAACTCAACACCGGCGCAGCCGTTCTCGGTCTCGGCTACATCGTAGGCCTCAAATATGCCTTCGTGATATGCTGCGGCAGCTTCTTGGTATGGCTCGTCATCATCCCTCTGATGAATCTGCTCTGGGGCGGAGAAGTCATAGATCTGATGAATACCGGCATCCAAAGCACCGTATCGCAAATGTCCGCCGAACAGATATTCACTGAATATGCCCGCCACATAGGCATCGGCGGCATCGCTACCGCAGGCATTATCGGCATCATAAAATCTTTCGGCGTCATCAAATCAGCCCTCGGCCTGGCTGCAGGTGAATTCAGCAGGAAAAAATCGGAAGGAACGACAGAAACGGAAAGGACGCAGAGGGACATCTCCATGAAAATAGTGATTTTCGGTATCGCCGTCACGCTGATAGCCGTTTTCCTGTTCTTCCTTTTCGGTGTCGTGGACAATATCTGGCATGCCGTGATAGGCGTTCTGGTCGTCGGCATCATCGCATTCCTGTTCACTACGGTAGCTGCCAACGCCATAGCGATCGTGGGGTCCAACCCTGTCAGCGGGATGACGCTGATGACCCTGATTTTAGCATCGTTGGTAATGGTAGCGGCCGGATTGAAAGGAACGGCAGGAATGACAGCAGCCCTGATTATCGGAGGCGTAGTCTGCACGGCGCTGTCGGTGGCAGGCGCATTCGTGACCGACCTCAAGATAGGATACTGGATCGGCTCCACTCCGAAAAAGCAGGAAAGCTGGAAATTCCTCGGAACTCTCGTAGCAGCCGCGACCGTGGGCGGGGTGATGCTCGTGCTGAACAAGACATACGGTTTCACCGGAGAAAATGCACTTGTGGCTCCTCAGGCCAATGCCATGGCTGCCGTCATAGAGCCGATGATGAACGGAGGAAACGCGCCTTGGCTCATGTACGGCATAGGAGCAGTCATCGCCATAATCCTGAACTTCCTGAAAGTTCCCGCACTGGCTTTTGCACTCGGTATGTTTATCCCGTTGGACCTCAATATGCCGATGTTGGTCGGCGGTGCGATTTCATGGTTTGTCAGCACACGGAGCAAAGACAAGAGCGTCAACGACGCACGTCAGGAAAAAGGCACGCTCATCGCTTCCGGATTCATCGCCGGAGGTGCGCTGATGGGCGTGGTAAGCGCGATTCTGAAATTCGCCGACATCGACTGGTACATGGCGCCGTCTGCCTGGACCGAGCCTGTCGCCATCATCCCTTACCTGTTGATTACAGGATATATAATAATGTCTTCAATGAAAGCGAAGGCTGAAAAGAAATAATTTGCAAAAACTGAAAATCATGGAAAAGATACTCGACAGATTTTTAAGGTACGTCGCTGTGGATACCCAGTCCGATCCTGATTCGGAAAGCCAGCCGAGCAGCGCCAAACAGCTGAATTTGCTGAAAATGCTCAGAGATGAGCTTAAAGCCATGGGAATCGAAGCCGAACTGGACGAATACGGATACGTGATGGCCGGAATTCCGGCCAATATCGATACGGATGCTCCTGCCGTAGGATTCATCGCACACGTCGATACGTCTCCCGACGCCTCGGGAAAAGACATCAGGCCGCAAATCATATCCGGCTACGACGGCAGCGACATCCCGCTGAAAGGCGTTCCCGGACTTTCGCTGAAAGTCGCCGAATTCCCCGAATTGGGAGACTATAAAGGCCAGACGCTCGTCACTACGGACGGAACGACGCTTTTGGGAGCAGACGACAAGGCCGGCGTAGCGGAAATCATGTGCATGGCGGAATACGTCATGACCCATCCTGAATTCAAGCACGGCGAGATAAGGATAGGTTTCACTCCGGACGAGGAAATCGGACGTGGCGTGGCGAAGTTCGATGTGGCGAAATTCGGGGCAGACTACGCCTACACGATGGACGGCGGAAAAATCGGAGAGCTCGAATATGAAAACTTCAATGCGGCGGCAGCTGCGGTCCGCATCCAGGGACGCAATATCCATCCGGGCTATGCCAAAGACAAAATGTTGAATGCCATACTGATAGGCATGGAACTGAATTCTCTGCTTCCTGCGGCGCAGCGGCCTGAACACACCGAAGGTTACGAAGGCTTTTTCCATATTACAGACTTCAAGGGGACAGTCGAGGAAGCCGAATTTTCATATATCATCAGAGACCATGACCTCGACCTCTATGAAAAGAGGAAGGAAATGATGAAGAAATGCGTGGATTTCATCAATGAAAAATACGGTGCAGGTACTGCAACGGTGGAAATCAAGCATCAGTACTACAATATGAAAAAAGAAGTGGAGCCGCACATCCACATCATCGAAAAGGCAGTAAAGGCCATGGAGATGGAAGGCATCACCCCTATTGTCCGCCCGATAAGGGGCGGCACAGACGGAGCCAACCTTTCTTTTATGGGGCTTCCCTGCCCCAATATCTTTGCCGGAGGCCATAACTTTCACGGAAAATTGGAATTCGTGCCGGTAGAAAGCATGGAAAAGGCGACAAAGGTGATTCTGAATATAATTTCTCTGTTCTGCGGAAAATAAATGGTGGAAAACTACACATCGGCCATTCTCGGGATGAGTGCGGAAACCAAGATCCTGCTTTCCTGCGTCATTGTCGCGGGCGCATATCTCATAGACTTTCTGTGCTGCAGAATTTTAGTGCCGCTGATACGGAAAGTGGCATTGAAGACTTCTTTCAAGTGGGACAACTACATCACAGGACGGAAAGTCTTGGAAAACGTCTTCCATCTCATCCCTCCGGTAACGTTCTATGCCGCACTGCCCCTGCTTTTTCCGGAGCCGGCCATCTGGACAGACCTGCTGTCCAAGGCATTTTCCATCTATATAATAATTGTAGCCGGTCATTTGGTATGCGAATTCATTTCATCGCTTTATGACATCTCGTCAGAAACCGAGGCGCTGAAAAACAAGCCGATGAAAGGAGTTTACCAGATGCTGAAAGTCGTGGTCATCTGCATATGCGTCATCCTGATCATAGGAGTGCTGATAGAAAAGGATTTCACGACCCTGATAGCCGGACTCGGAGCTTCGGCAGCCGTGCTGATGCTGATTTTCAAGGATACGATTCTCGGTTTGGTGGCCGGCGTGCAGCTTTCGGCCCATGACATGCTGCGCCCGGGAGACTGGATAATGAACGAGAAATACGATGTGGACGGGGTCGTAGAGGAAGTGAATCTGAACACCATAAAAATCAGGAACTGGGACAAGACCGTCACGACCATACCGCCATACGCCCTTGTCAGCGATTCTTTCAAGAACTGGAGGGGAATGCGGGAGAGCGGCGGCCGAAGAGTGATGCGTTCTGTGCGTATCGACATGAATTCCATAAGATTCTGCACGACCGTGGAATTGGAGAAATTTTCCGGAGCAGAATGGGCGAAAGGTGTATACATGGACGACAAGACAGTGAATCTCAAACTTTTCCGCATGGCAATGGAAAGTTACCTGAGAAAGCTCTCTACGGTAAACAGCAGGCTGATGTTGATGGTAAGGCAGCTCGAGCCGACTTCCGAAGGGCTTCCTCTCCAGCTGTATTTTTTCACTGTGGACAAGGACTGGGTCCCTCATGAGCAC
>CALUSD010000054.1 GCA_944323295.1 uncultured Bacteroidales bacterium
CAAACGGCTATCCGTATTATTACGACAGGTATAGCGGGAAACTGAAACTCTCAGCCCAATCATCAAGGACTATGAATGACAGAGTATTGCATGGGTTGACCTGCATAGAACAATATGTTGCACGGCACGGATATTCTCCTGTCGCTCTCGGGCGGCTCACATGGAATGGAGGGCTGCGGCCATACCTTAACGCAGACAACACCATCAATCCGCAATGGAAGCGGGCAGACGGTTCTTCCGTTGACATCAAGGCAATTAAAGGCCTCAAAATTAAAAAGATGAAATTTAATTTATAATATTGAAAAAGATGAAATTAACCGTAGAAATAGATTTTGAAGATTGAAGAATGCAGGGGTTAACTGATGATATAATAAACTTTAATAATATACAGATATGAAACTATTTTATGGCAAAGATGAAACACATCCCGTGCGGGAGCTAATTGATTGGGAAAAACATGCTCAAAAAAAATATCTGGACCACCAAGATAGAAGTGCGTACTCTCTCGCGCATTTTTTTACTGACGGTATAAATGAAGAAAATAATTCTGGGTATAAGTTAGTGCAATTTATATTAAATCAATGTAATATATCTGTGACTACCGAAATTAAAGGATATTTTGAGTATCCTAGTCAATTTGATAAATTCAGGAATCCAAGAAAAAATGATTTGTCATTATTTATCGGGAAAACATATATAGCAATTGAGGCAAAAGTTGACGAACCATTCGGGGAAACAATTGAAATCGCTATAAATTCTGCTAAAAAATATAAAGAAGCGCATCCACAGAGTAACCGTATGACTAGAATCGAAAACTTAATTGAAGAATATTTAAAATATAGCGACTATAGTTCGTATAAAGATCTTAGATATCAATTACTTTTCTATCTTGCTGCAGGAATTAAAATTAATGATTATAATAAATGTGCAAATTTTAATACAATTATACTTCCAATTATAGCATTTAATAAAACGCAGAATAAGTATAGTAAGGAAAAAGTTTCTCGAAATTTTGATGACTACCAAAATTTTATGGAGAAAGCCGGATTTAATTTAGTTAACAGGGGTACGGCAGAAAAAGGAATTGGCCATTATATTCATTATTCTATGATTATCAATAACATCTGTTTACACACAATGTATATTCAAATTATTGACTAACAGGAGAATGAAAATCACCATCCACCGCGGAATCAACCAGATAGGAGGCTGTATCACCGAGATACAGTCCTCCTCCGGGACAAAAATATTCATCGACCTGGGACATAACCTGCCTGATGCCGACGGTCAGGCTGAAGACGAATATGATGTGCCAGAGAATCTTGACCGGCTGATAGACGGAATCTCGGCGGTTTTCTATACTCATTATCACAGAGACCATATCGCCTTTGAAGCCGCTGTCGCAAAGAAAGGCATAGACCAGTATCTCGGGCGTCAGGCAAAATTAGTCAAACTGAAATTCTATGCCCACATGATGTCAACTGACGAGGAGAAATACGAGGCTGCATTCCATGCGGTCAGTGATTTCAAGGAATATCAGTTGAACAAAACTGTCTCTGTCGGCGATATAAAGATTACTCCGCAGGAAGTCAGCCATTCGACAGCCGATGCCTGTATGTTCGTAATCGAATGCGACGGCAAGAAAGTTCTGCATACCGGAGATTTCCGGGACCACGGCTATTTAGGCAAATATCTTTACGGCACATTGAGAAGATTTGTCGTAAAAAGAAAAATCGACGTACTGATTACAGAAGGAACGATGCTTTCCGGAGGCGATGAAAGAATGATGTCGGAAAAGGAATTGCAGGACAAGGCATTTGAACTGATTTCCCGTTACAAATATGCCTTCGTGCTGTGCTCTTCCACAGACATTGACAGACTTGCCTCGTTTTGTCAGGCGACAACAAGGCATCAGGACAGACTGTTCATTACCGACGGTTACCAGCACAAACTTTTGGAGCTATTTACCGAATACTATTTCCTGAAAAGAAATATAAGTGTTTATGATTTTTCAAAAGTGCATGAATACGAAGAATCCATAATTCCCGATATGATCGAATACGGATTCACCATGCCGGTAAGACCATCCGCCAAGTTCAAGGAGCAGTTAGACAATCTTATGGCTCTGCTTCCGAAAGAAGAAACAGTCTTCATATATTCACAGTTCATGGGGTATATACTTGCAGACAATAAAGCATATAATGCCAATACGGATAAGTTTGTCCATTCACACGACTGGACCCAAGAATACCTGCATACATCCGGCCATGCCTCAAGGGAAACTCTTGCTCAAGTATGCAATCTTGTGAATCCACACACCGCAATCATTCCGATACACACGGAAAAAGGAAGCGACTTCACATCTCTCGACATCCCGGAAGAACTGAAAAACAAGGTAGTAACGAGCGATACAATCGCGGATGACATTGAAATAAAAGTACGATGAGTCAGAAATTAGATTTGAATTATCCTTACGGAAAGTTTTGGCGAGGGATCGTCAGATGGAGCCGGGATGGTGAGATAAATCTGAAAAGCGAAAAGGGCATATCGCAAGTCAATGCCCTTCTGAAAGTCATCTGCCATTCCCCGGCATTCGACTGCTATGACGGCAATTTCAACGGGTTGTCACTCGATGTCGTCGTAAACAGTCTGAACATAGACCTTGATGCGGAGGAATACCATTCGGATTGTCCGCACAGTTACAGGATTGAACAGATCACATCATTTGAACAGGCTCTGAAATACAGAAAATATGCACCGGACTGGTGCATACTCCAATCCGAATTTGCCTACGACGAACATGCCGGCTATGGAAAGAACCGCATCTATTTCTGCGTCAGGGACGATATGGAGAAGATTCCGGCTTTCCCGGGGAAAGAATATCCGCATGACGAATACGGATATTCCCTAATCGCTGTAATCGCCGGCCCTGATTCCGAAATCATCTCCATTACCTCCCGCTGGAACTATGGAGACGATGAGAATGATGATTTTCTGACACGGGAACAGTTAGAAACCTTATTGCAAGTTAAAATCAGCTAACTACAATAAAAGACTTATGACAATCTCCGGACAATACACTACCGCTGAAATCTTTACAGATAATATCGAGGATGCGGCCCTGCAATGGGTCAGGGAACAATGCGACCACCCTGCCTTCGAGGGCGTCAGAATCCTGCAGATGCCCGATGTCCATGCAGGGAATGC
>CALUSD010000055.1 GCA_944323295.1 uncultured Bacteroidales bacterium
GAATCTCTATCACTCCGAGAGTTTTAAGGTATCTGACCAGACCCCTTCCCTCCTTTGTCCTCTCATTGACCGTTATAGTATATGTTGCCATATAAACCTCCTTTGTTTATCGTCTTTCGCAAATATAGGCACAAACCGAGAGCAGAGCAAATGAAATATCTTCGATAATTGCCTGGCATGTACAATGCCGGGGAAGGGGCTGCTGCCATTTAGTCAGTACTGTTCATTTTTTCCTTGAATCGTTCATATTTTGCGAGATATTTCCGCATCAATTCTTCCCGTCTATCCAAAACATCAAGACGAGACTTTTGTTTTTCTTCCTTAACGCCGTCCATAAAATCATACTTTTCACGCTGCTCCGAATCGAAACGGAAATAAGGAAATCTGTGATTCAGATAAACGATGGCTTCTTCCACGATTTTGCTGAAATGCCAATCATCGCCGTCTGCCAGATAATCAAACGCCAAGTCGATGTGCTCCCATGTTGCATTTTCAGCAGACAATCTTTCAAACTCATCGTCAGAGTATAGACCATCCATATGTATTAAAGCCGCACTCCACCAGAAATTATCTTCTCTGATGTAGACGCAATATGTCCTGTTGTCCTGCTCATTGTAAAAATATGCATACCATTGTCCGGGACAGCATCCTCCTCCGTTCCATGTCAACTCAATGTTTTTCATCAAGACCTTCCTTTTGCCTTTCGCATCCTCTGGTCCGACAATACCATCGGATTCCATCTGTTCTAGAATCCGTCTGGCACGCATGTACCCTACAACTAGTTTAGTTTGCAATGTTACCGTACTGCATGTATTCTGTTTCAATACGATTCCGACGGCTTTTTCGAACATCGGATCCTTCTTGGTGAGCTGCATACTATCATTTCTTTCCATAGTATATCATTTTGATGCAAAATTGGATTCAGCCTATGCCAAAACAGGGCTCAAGTATATTTTTTTGAAAAATATCTTCTGTGTCACAATTTGGCATAAGAAGCCGATATTTTTGCCTTGAACAAATAAGAAAACCCATGAATATAAAGACCGTAAAAAAGAAAGTTGAAGATGCAATCCGAAAAAAGACTGTATTGGAACTTTTCTATAGAACTGATGACGGCATTAAAATGTACTTTGTTGTCGCTCCGGTATGTATAAAGGAACATGATGGGAAACAGTATCTGATGACTCTAGGAAGATTAGACAGGGCATTCGCTTTTGATATTGCCAGGATTACATCTATGGGAGAATACTGGACCACATTCAATTTAGACAAGAAATTCAATATGGAAAAATTCTTGGTCAAAGTCTTTTCGGAAGGTAAATATACTGACGGATATATTGTCTGTGCCGAGAATGAGGATCTGGATTCTGAAGCATTGAGGAATGAGTTGAAAAAAATCGAAGCGGATATAAAAGCACTTGTGGGAAACAGGAAGGATGATTACATTGACTTGCCTGAAAATCTCGACCGTAACAAAATGGAAGAACTCCTGAGTTCACGCAGCCATTGCCTCAATATGCTGTTCAGGAAAGATCCTGACGGCATCCGACATTTCATAAAGATAAACGGATTTCTGAAAGACCTTACCGACAGGATGTACCGGAGAGGTGCGAAAATTTACAGACAGTACCTTACTGCTGGCATTGATGACGGATTCGACGATGATTTCATGATTGATGCGGATTTGAGATACTATTACAACGGAAAAGACGCTGTGGCGATACTGGGTGATGAAGAATATTATGGTTCTGATTTTGATTATATGCTCAATGTCATCTGTGAGTTTTGCCATGAATCGCCTGTATGCGGAGCTTCATTCACGAAAAGTCTGAGGAAGACAGACCGGCCGGAGATGTCAGACAAGGAACTGGATCTTTACAACAGAGCCGATGATTTCGATTGGGGTGAACTGAAAATATGGATTCCGGAACTTGAAGGCATAAAAATCTGTCATGCTGTCGGTGAAATCTGTGTCTATCATACAAATGGCTATTCAGTCCCAGATTTGCTGAGAATGAACAATTTCTGCTGTGAAGTTAAAGCAACATACCAGCATTTCCTCGATCGGAACGGTCTCTAAAACTGGTGTATAATAGCGACTTTACAACGAGGAGATTACAGCAAAATGCCTGTGGAAACTAACTTTCTACGCCTTTACCCCGGAGCACGAAGGATTTGTAATTTTTGACATAAGTTTATGCTATTTTTGTGGAAAATAACAGAAAATTATGGCTAAGGATTTATTCAACAGGTATATATGGCTCGTGGACACCATATACCGCACAAATGGAATCACATTCGAGGAAATCAACGAAAAGTGGCTCAGGAACAGCATGAGTGACGGAGTGGATATTCCGTTGAAAACATTTCATAATCACAGGCATGCGATAGAGGACATGTTCGACATAAACATTGTCTGTGACAAGAAGGGAGGCTATAAGTATTATATCGAAAACGCAGACGACATGGAGAAAGGCGGCATCAGGACCTGGCTTCTGAATACGTTTGCCGTAAACAACCTCATAAACGAAAGCCATCACCTTAAGCGCAGGATAATGTTTGAGCAGATTCCGTCCGGGCAGAAATTCCTGACCCCGATTATCGAAGCTATGCGCGACGGGCTGTCGGTGGAAATCACTTACAAGAGTTTCTGGAGGCAGGTGGAATACACGACGGAGGTGGAACCTTATTTCGTGAAAGTGTTCAGGCAGAGGTGGTATCTGATAGCGAGAAACAAGTACAAGGATGCCATGAGGATATACGCATTGGACAGGATTCAGTCCCTGACGCAGACCGGAAACGCCTTTGTCATGCCTAAGGATTTCAGCTCCGAAGAATATTTCTATAACTGTTTCGGAATCATCCGTGAAGACAACTGCCCGCCGGAGACTGTCGATCTGAAGGTATATGGGACACAGAAAGAATACTTCAGGACCCTGCCGTTGCATCATTCCCAGGAAGAGGTAGAGACCGAGAAAGACTACTCCATATTCCGCTACTATCTCTCACCGACATACGATTTTGTGCAAGAGGTCCTTTCCCACGGTTGTGAAGTCGAAGTGTTGTCTCCCGGTCATCTTAGGGAGGAAATCAGAAAACATGCGGAAGTGATTTCAGGAAGATCATAAATCAGCCGATATGCTACAATTTGAATATCTACAAAGAGTCTAAGGACTTTAAATGCCGAATATAGGCAGTCATGCCGCCACCCCATTTCTCCTTGTCCGCTATCATGCCCCGGCCGTCATAGATGCGAAATGAAAGAGCCGTGCGAAAAAATAATGATTTTTCTTTCTTGAGCTACATTTTGGCATATGTTGCGCCGAACTTTGTCCTCGAAAAAGAAAAACAGATTATGGAAACTCAAAAGAAAATCTATCCGAACGTAGTAGTGCCGGCACACGGCCGCGGGTATTTCGGGATCGGTATCTACGGTCCGAAAATGACTAAAAACATCGGTACTCTATGGCGGACTGCCGACATTTTCGGCGCAGACTTCATGTTCGTCATCGGCAAAAGGTATGAGACCATGCGTTCCGACAAAAGGAAAAGCTGGAGACACATTCCGCTGTTCGAATACGATGATTTCACGACTTTCAGGTCAAGTCTGCCGAAAGATTCGAAATTAGTGGGAATCGAACTTGACAGCAGCAGCCGGCCAATCATGACTTACAAGCATCCTGAAAGGGCCCTGTATCTTTTAGGCGCGGAAGATTTCGGACTGCCGGAAGAAGTGATTGCGGCCTGTGATGACATAATCCAGCTCCCGGGGGACTATTCCCTGAATGTATCTGTCGCCGGCTCTATAGTCATTTACGACAGACTGCTAAAACGCGGGAACATATAATGCGGAAATCCATCAAAATTACGTACCTTCGGTAACAGAAAAAAAAGATGACGGAAATACATACATTGTCAGCAGCCGACTTCAAGCATACGATGAAGAACAATGATCTCTACGACAGCAACATAGAGATGAGGACGGATCTTGCCGTCATCTCGATAGGCAATTCTTTCGAAGATGACCTGGCGGATGACATTTATGCCAACGGCCCTTCATCGCACTGGTTCAAATATCGGCACAGAAACGTTCTGAATCTCGATTTCGATGATATTGCCGCTCCGGACGAATGGAAAAACCTGTCGAAATGTTCCGGTTATGTCCTGTTCGATGACAGCATGGCTCACATGATTGCGGATTTTGTATCGCAGAACAGCGGAGCTTCGACGTGGATCGTCCACTGCAGTGCCGGAGTCAGCCGGAGCGGAGCCGTATCCAAATGGCTGAAAGACTGGCTTGAAATCAAATACGGAATCGAGGCCAAAAATGTCGATGGCAGATATGCTACGCCGAATCCATATGTATTGATGATATTGGACAGGCTTTTCTGACATCAGGAAGCTGCCTCGCCTGAAAAAATATTTAAGATGCAGCCGTTTCGTGCATATTGGCAAGACAAAAAAATTCATCCTAAACATATATCGTCAATTATTGTTAATTTTGTAAAATGTGAATAAATATTGACGACATGCTGTACCCTATCGGAATCCAGAACTTTGAAAAACTACGTGACGGAAATTATGTATATGTCGACAAGACTGACAAATTATATAATCTTGTCAGCCAGGGAGGTTATTATTTCCTGAGCCGTCCGAGACGTTTCGGGAAAAGTCTGTTGGTCTCTACGTTGGAGGCTTATCTTCAGGGGAAGAAAGAGCTTTTCAAAGGGTTGGCGATAGATTCTTTGGAGCGAAACTGGACGGAATACCCCGTACTGCATATCGATTTAAGCGGGAAAGCGTATCAGACGTTTGAGGATATCGACGTGACGCTGGACCAGCATTTACGCAAAATCGAGACTGAATATGGTATTGTACCGAAATATACGCAGCCGGATGTCAGATTTAAGGATGCCATAGAATCAGCTTATGAAAAAACAGGCAGGCCGGTGGCCATCCTCATCGACGAGTATGACAAGCCCCTGATCGACAACCTCGACAATCCTGAACTCCAGGAATATTACAGAAAAACCCTGCAGGGATTCTACAGCGTGCTGAAATCCATGGACGGCTGCATAAAGG
>CALUSD010000056.1 GCA_944323295.1 uncultured Bacteroidales bacterium
ATGATGTCCAAACTCGTCGTCAGGGAAGCCGATTCGGACAGTCCCGAGTACAAGGAGAATATCCACCAGCTGAGGGCGAAAATAGATGTCATAGACGAAAGCCTTCTGTATCTGCTCAGCTCGAGAATGAACATCAGCCGTCAGATCGGCGAATACAAGAAAGACAACAATATCGCCATACTGCAGACTTCGCGCTGGGACTCGCTGCTCGAAAAAGTCATCGAAAGAGGCAGGGAGCAGGGACTGTCGGAGAAATTCATCGCCACTGTCTTCAATGCCATCCACGATGCTTCCGTTCAGGTGCAGAATGAAATTCTGACCGGCAGCCAGGAACATACTGCCTGAAAGCGGGCAAGAGGCGTCAGGCATTGACCGTGCATCCGAGCAACAGTTTCCGAAAGACCGCCTCTTCCTTTTCTGTAAGGAAAAATGCTTCTATCGGTACCTGGAACATTCGTTTTCTGAGTGTTTCAGGTATTTTTTTCATGTCTTTCAGTCTCTGACTGTCTTTTTCAGTGGTCGCGACCAATGCTGTCGGCTCTGACGAAGCTGCTGACGCAATGGTTTTGATGTCGGCGCCGGAAAAGACATGATGGTCGCCGAAGGCAATATGTCTGACTATCTTGTATTTGCCGGCAAGATAAGCCGTAAAGGGAGTGTCGTTGGCAATGCCGGAAAATGCGATGGCGCGTTTGGCGTAGACATATCTGGAATCGCCTTCAGAAAAGACAGGAACTGCTTCGCAATATCTTACCGATGTGAAGAGGACTGTCTGCAGCCTGCCGTTCGGGGCAATTCCCTGAGAGGTTTCCGTGTCAAAGTCTTTCAGTCCCAAAAAGTCCGAAATCCATTCTCTTTTGAGAGAGTCATCGAGATATACCGGACTTTTCGTCACTATGATGACATCCGCCGCGTGCGTTCTCGAGCGGAGATCTCTGAGGCGGCCGAAAGGAAGAAGCATATCCTTAGATACAGGTCTGGAATAATCGACGAGAAGGATGGAAAGGGACGGGGCCAAGGCCCGGTGCTGGAAGGCGTCATCCAAAACAATGATCCCGGCAGGCCGAAATTCCTTGTGAAGACATTTGCGGCCTTTTTTAGAGTCGGACAGTTTTTCCGGATGACACAGGAAATCACAACCTTCGACGCGTTTGGCATCGACGGCTACGGTGATGTCCGGAAATTTGGCTTTTATCTGCAGCGGCTCGTCACCGGCGAAATCCGCACTGCTGTCGGCAAGGACCTGCTGGAATCCTTTGCTTTTCCGTTTATAGCCGCGGGACAGGACGGCCACGCTTTTGCCCGCTGTTTCCGGCATTCCGAGCAAAGTTCTGACAGTCAGTTCCGTATGTGGGGTTTTGCCTGTGCCTCCCACTGTAATATTTCCTATACAGACAGTCGGGACGTCTGCCTTTACGGATTTTTTCAGGCCCTTGTCGTAGAGGAGGTGCCTGAGTTTCAGGGTAAGATAATACGGGGCGAGTAAAAATTGGTCTATCATTGCTTATAACATGGTTTATCGGCAGATCTCTCGACTGCGCTCGAGATGACAAAATGCGGTATCAGACATCTATACTGTCTGTGCTCGAGATGGCGCCCCAATGGGCATCGACATAGTCGAGAGTTTCGTACAGGGCGGAAGGGTCGGTGAGGGTAACGAGCTTGAGGCGGGTCTCCTTGAAATCGGGAAGTCCCTTGAAATACGAGGAAAGATGCCTTCTCATCTCGAGAATGCCGACCTTTTCGCCCTTGACTTCAATGGATTTCGCAAGATGACGCTTTGCCAGGGCTACTCGCTCCGATACGCCCATCGGAGGGAGAAGCTCTCCGGTATCGAGATAATGGCGGATTTCCCTGAATATCCATGGATGTCCGTACGTCGCCCGGCCGATCATGATCCCGTCCACTCCGTATCTGTCGAAACATTCCTTTGCTTTCTGAGGCGAATCCACATCGCCGTTTCCGATGATCGGGATATGCATTCTCGGATTTTCCTTTACTTTTCCTATAAGTGTCCAGTCCGCATCTCCCTTGTACATCTGCGAGCGCGTCCGGCCATGTATGGTCAGGGCCTTTATCCCGACATCCTGCAGCCGCTCCGCAAGTTCCACTATGATTTTCGAATCTTCATCCCAGCCGAGGCGGGTCTTGACAGTGACGGGAAGTCCGACGGCATCCACTACCATTTTGGTGATCTGCACCATCTTGTCAGGCTCCCTCATCATGCCGGAACCGGCACCGCGGCGGGCGATTTTGTTGACCGGGCAGCCGAAATTTATGTCTATGAGGTCGGCTCCATGTCCTCCGACCAATCCGACAGCATTTTCAGCCATTTTGGCAGCATCCACCATAGCTTCGGGGATGTTGCCGTAAATCTGGATTCCGATGGGAGCTTCATAATCGTATGTCAGCAGTTTTGCCAACGATTTTTTCGCATCGCGGATCAGGCCGTCGGATGAAACGAATTCAGTGTACATCATGTCCGCCCCGAATTCTTTGCATACGAAGCGGAACGAGGCGTCCGTCACGTCTTCCATCGGGGCAAGGAAAAGCGGGCGGTACCCGAGTTCGATTTCCCCTATTCGCATAAATTGAATTCTTTCCGGATCATGTCTACGGAATCAAGAAGTTCCCAACCGAAAAACTGGACGAATTCCTGAGTTTTCTTCCCGTCCCGGATGACTTCCACGAATTCCTTGAACGGTTTTCTTCCGACATGGCCGTATGCCGCAGTCGGCTCGTATATCGGTTTTTTCAGCTGGAATTTCCCGATGATTTTAGCCGGGCGCAGGTCGAAAAGTTCTTTTATCCGTTCGGCAATCTCCGAGTCGCTTATCTGTCTGCCTGAAACATCCTTTGCAGCCGTTCCGTAAGTATTGACATAGACGCTTACAGGCTCCGCTACACCTATTGCGTATGCGAGCTGCACCAGCATCTCATGCGCAAGTCCAGCCGCAACCATGTTTTTGGCGATATATCTGGCGGCATACGCTGCGGAACGGTCTACTTTGGACGGGTCTTTGCCTGAAAAGGCACCGCCTCCATGCGCGCCCTTGCCTCCATAGGTATCCACGATGATTTTCCGTCCTGTCAGACCTGTATCCCCGTGAGGTCCGCCGATCACGAATTTACCGGTAGGATTCACATGCAGTATGTAATCCCCCTTGAACAGGGACGCTGTCCCGGCAGGCAGTTCTTCGATAAGGGCCGGTATCAGGATTTCCTGCACATCCTTGCGGATTTTGGCCTGCATGGCGGCGTCCACCCGTTTCTGTCCGTATTGCCCGCAGGCATCCTTATAGGTCATATTGCCGAGCTCGGCCGGCACGAACT
>CALUSD010000057.1 GCA_944323295.1 uncultured Bacteroidales bacterium
CTCAGGCTGAAAAACATAGACGGATACAAGGATGTCATCGTGAATACGGCCAAATCCCTCTCCACGAGATTCCGTCCGGAAGCCGGCATACTCCAGTCGTGGAACGCGGACAGAGGATGGCAGGGAGAAAAGGGATGGAAGTGTCCTGTCATCATTGACAACATGATGAATCTCGAGCTGCTCTTCAAGGCTACCGAATTCTCCGGAGACTCCACGTATGCAAAAATAGCGATTAGCCATGCCGACAAGACCATTGAAAACCATTATCGTCCGGACTACAGCACATACCATGTAGTAGACTACGATGACGAGACCGGAGCCATAAGGGGCAAGTACACTGCTCAGGGCTATGCCGACGAATCAGCATGGGCAAGAGGCCAGGCATGGTCCATCTACGGATATACGATGGCATACCGCTTCACCTCGGACAAGAAATATCTTGAGCAGGCCGAAAATGTGGCAAAATATCTTTTCAACAATCCAAACATGCCGGAAGACCTCGTCCCTTACTGGGATTTCGACTGTCCTGACATTCCTGACACATACAGGGATGCATCGGCCGCAGCCATCATAGCTTCCGCACTTTATGAACTGAACTGGCATACGGGCAAGGCCGAATACAAGGAAAAGGCAGACAAGATAGTGGAATCGCTTTCATCGCCTGCATACCGGGCAGCCCAGGGTACTAACGGCGGCTTCATCCTCATGCACTCCGTCGGCAGTATTCCGCACGGAAGCAGCATCGATGTTCCTCTGAACTATGCCGACTATTACTTCCTCGAAGCTCTTATCAGAAAAGGCAATATAGAAAAAGGAATCGCACCGGTAACCAAATAACCATGCTGAAAGCATTATGTACACTCTCGACCTTGGCGCTTATCTTTTCGGCGAGTGCCAAGGTCGTCGATTTCGCCCCTGAAAGCGGCGTCATGTCGTTCGAAGACGAAACCTGGCCGGCATCGTCTTCCAAATCAGCCGTTTCCATATCCGACGCCCATAGCAAATTAGGACAGAATTCCCTGAAATGGGAATGGAAAAAAAGAGGAGCCGAACTCGTCATATCCTCCGACATTCCATATCTGCCCGAAAATCCGAATCCGAAAGAGACATCCGTATCGTCATTCGTATTCTGGGTTTACTCGCCATGCGCACTTGAAGGAAAACTCAGATTCACCTTTTACAAAGGCGGCAAGGAATGCTGTCATTTCGATTACGGGCTCGGCTTCACCGGATGGAGGGGCGCATGGGTAGCATTCGACAGGGACATGACGGGAAATCCGGAAACCGGGATGGACAGGATAGTCGTCACGGCACCGGAGGAAAGTAAAAAGGGAGTATTGTATTTCGACGGCATCATACCTTCCGCATTCGAAGACATCCGCCATCATACTCCGGACTGGCAGGCCCCGTTTATAAACAAGGAAACCACATCGCACTGGCTCGTTCTGAACAACAACTGGAATCTCGAACTCGACATTGCCCCTGCAGAAAGCATGGGCAAGAAAGAAATCGAGGATCTGCAAACGGTAAACGACAGGTTTATCGAATTGACAAGCGCCGGGAAAACACCTTGGGACATCGAAAAGCTGAGAAAAATGTATGCCGGCTACGGGATTTCATACAATGACGACGGCACCGTCAGGGGAAAGCCGATATTCTTCACAAGATACGGCGAAACTTTCCTTAATCTCGGCATCAAGGATGCCTCCTCACGTTTCGAGGAAAACGGACAGCTGCTGAGGCAGGCCAATGACAACCTCTTCCAGTTGGCCATTGCTTGGATGAATGAAAAGGACCCCGAAACCCGGAAGGAAATCGCGGGAATGTATATCGGGCTTACAAAACATCTTCTCGACCAGGGTTTCGCGGCAGGAAGCGGACAGGGCACCCTGCACCATCTCGGATACAGCATGAGAAACTTTTACAACGCACCTGTCATCATGAAGGAAGTGCTCGAACAGGCGGGGATAGCCGCAGACGTGCAAGCTGCCATGGAATGGTTTTCCGGAGTAGGTGAAGTAAAAATCGCGCCGACGGAGCCAGGGATGGACATAGATGCATTCAACACATCTCTTATGGGGCGTGTCGCCGCACTGCTTATGCTTGAGGATTCTCCCTACAAGGTCGCATATATGAAAGCGCTGTCCAGATGGGTGGACAACGGCTTCCGCTATGCCGACGGCCTGAGGTCGTGCTTCAAGACGGACGGGACTGTGATGCACCACAGAAAAGCCTACCCGGCATACGCTACCGGAGGTTTCGACGGAGCTGTAAATGCTGTCTGGATGTTGAACAATACGGAATTCGCCATATCGGAGAGCAGCCATGAAATTCTCAAAAACGCCCTTCTCGAGATGAGATTCTACTGCAACAGGGAATCGTTCCCGTTAGCCATGTCCGGCAGGCATCCGGACGGGAAAGGGGCGCTGATTCCGCGGCACTATTCACTCTTGGCCGATGCAGGCAGTCCGGACGGCACTGAAAAAACAGACAGGGAACTTGCTGCGGCATATATGAGAGTCGACGGCAGCGGAGCATTCGGACAGAAATTCGCCGATGCTGGCATTACTGCCGAGAAAGCGCCGGAAGGCTGCAGGACATACGGTTTCGACTGTTCCATGTCGCACCGGCGCGGCGAATGGCTTGTGACGATAGCAGGACACAGCCGATACATCTGGGCGACAGAGACCTATCAGGGAGCCAACCTCTACGGACGCTATCTCACTCACGGCAGCATGCAGATTATGGCCGACCCTGAAAACCATGTAAGCGCCATCGGCTCTGGGTATCAGGTCGACGGATGGGATTGGTGCCACATCCCGGGCACCACGGCAGCTGTCATTCCTATGGAGGACATGCTGTCCAATGTTCTGAATGTAGATGAATTCTCCGGATACGAAGAGATGCTGCTTTCCGACGAATGGTTTGCAGGCGGAGTATCCCATAAAGGGATGGACGGGGCCTTTGCCATGAAACTTCACGAGCATGACAAGTACAACGGCTCTCTCCGCGGACTGAAATCTTTCTTCGCTTTCGGGAACAGGATAATAGCACTCGGCTCCGGTCTCGAGAACGCCCTCGAAGGCTCGGAACTGCACACGACCCTGTTCCAGAACAGCATCCCTGAAGGCTATGAAAACAACACGCTTTCTGCCGGAGCTCAGGCGACTGCTGTTTATGACAGGTTCGGAAACGCATTCATCGTCAGAAATGCCGGCATAGAACTGTCGCAAGGTCTCCAGCATTCATTCCATGAAGAAACCATGGCTCCGACTTCCGGGCGTTTCGAGAAAGCCTGGATAAACCACGGCAGCATCGTCGGGGACGGGAGCTATGAATACATGGCAGTCATCCATGCTGACCCTGAATCAGTGGAAAAGTATACGGAAGAAGCACCGTATGAAGTGATAAGATGCGACAGCAAAGCCCATATTGTCAGGGACAATGAAAGCGGAGAGACAGCCTTTGCCGTATTCGAAGGCATCGATGCCGGAGACGACGGCATCATTGCCTCGGCATCCCCTTGTATGATAATATACAGCTGCAGCGGCGACGCCATGACATTGAGCGTCAGCAACCCGGATCTCGCACTTTACGAGGGACCGAGCGATGAAATCTTCGATGAAAACGGCAAACGCATCGAACGCAGCATCTACGGAAGGAAATGGGTGGATGCGCCTTGCGGCGACACCGAGGTCAGACTTTCCCTGAACGGCATCTGGGAAATCACAGACTGCGGCAAAAGCAATGTAGAGGCCGAATATGCCGACGGCAATACCGAACTTCATTTCAAGACAAGAGAGGCCCGTACGGAAGAAATAGTATTGACTTTAAAACGATAACCGCATCTATAATATGGACAGGAAAAAATATCTGATTCCGATTTCCGGACTGGCGCTGATGGCATGCGGAAACGAGGCTCAGGAAAGACCGAATATCATATACGTCTTTCCCGACCAGTTCCGCAACCAGTCGTTAGGCTTCTGGTCGGACGAGGACTATTCCGAATTCGTCGGATGGAAAGCGGATCCGGTGCAAACCCCGAATCTCGACAGATTCGCGGACGAGGCCCTGGTGCTTTCGAAAGCAGTGAGCACTTGCCCGCTGAGCAGTCCGTACCGGGGAATGTTTCTGACCGGCATGTATCCAGAGCGCAGCGGAGTCACTCTGAACTGTATGGCACTGAGGCCGGAAAGCACGCTGAATCCGGAAGCCGAATGCATATCCGACGTTTTCGCCGGGAACGGATACAGCTGCGGATACATCGGTAAACTCCATGCCGAAACACCTATGAAAAACGATCCGGCAAATCCGGGACAATATGTCAGTGACAGGAATCCGGAATGGGATGCATACACTCCGCCCGAGAGGAGGCACGGATTCACTTACTGGTATTCATACGGGACTTTCGACGTTCACAAGAATCCTCATTACTGGGATACAGACGGCGTACGGCATGACCCGCACGAATATTCGGTAAAGCATGAGACCGACAAAGCCATTGAATTCCTCAGGAATGAAAACGGAGAGCGCGATGCAGATGCGCCGTTCTTCCTTGCCTTGGCATACAACCCGCCTCACAGTCCGTACGAAAGTCTCGACGACTGTATGGAAGAGGATTTCGCACTGTATAAGGATAAGACTTACTCCGAACTCTATGTCAGGCCCAATGCAGACACCACACTGTCCAAAGCTCCGTCGGCAAGATACTATTTTGCAAATGTGACAGGTGTAGACAGGGAATTCGGGAGGCTTATGGATGAAGTGAAACGGCTCGGATTGGACAAGAACACGATAGTCGTCTTTACCTCCGACCATGGAGAGACCATGTGCAGCCAGGGGACACTCGATCCGAAGAATTCCATATACACGGAATCCTTCAATGTGCCATTTATAATAAGGTATCCCGGCAAAATCAGACACAGGGTGGATTCGACCATGCTCAGCACTACGGATATCATGCCTACCATGCTGGCGCTTGCCGGATTGGAAGACAAGATACCGGAAACTGCGGAAGGGAGGAATCTCGCACCGGTCATTCTTGAAAACGGACAGGAATGCGATATTCCCGATGCTGTTCTTTACATCCGGAATCTTGACGGGGAGAAAGACAAAAACGGAATCGTACATGGTATTTTCCCTGCGGCACGCGGAGTCAGGACTGACCGTTACACCATGGAAATCTCCATGACAAGAGACAGGAAAATCGAACGCGTTCTGATTTTCGACGACTGGAATGATCCATACCAGATGAACTGCATCTCACATACGGACGAGCCGGAGCTCTTCATTTCGCTCTGCAATGTGCTCGACAGGAAACTCGAAGAGGCGAACGACATCTGGTATCGGGAAGATATTCTGAAACATCTGACCTCCGGGAACGAGGTTATGAAATAAAAACAAACATTATGAAGAATTTATATCTTAAAATAGCATGTCTTGCTGCGGGAGCGGCCGGCGCAGTCTCGTGTGCAGATACCGCCGAGATAGAATCGCAGTTGACAGATCTCGAAAACAGGGTGACGGCACTCGAGGAGCAGGTGACGCAAATCAACTCGAATGCGACAGCCGCATATATCCTGCACACGGAAGGACTTGTAGTCATGGATGTTCATGCTTACGATGACAACACTGCCTACAAGTTGGACATGAGCGACGGCAGCTCCGTCACCATCTATGTGGCGGAAGACGGGGAAAGCGGCATAACTCCGACAATCGGGATAGACCGGGATGGTAACTGGACGCTCACGATCTGGGATGAAACCCATATAATTGGCAGTTCGCAGAATGCCAAAGGAATCATACCTCAGATAGGTGTCGACGCTGACGGATACTGGCAGATGAGTACGGACGACGGTCTGACATGGTCCTATATTCCGGAAGAAGCCAATACGGATGAAACGAAAAGGATCAAGGCTACCGGAACGAGCATTACCGATTCGTTTTTCGAAAGTGTGAAATACAATGAGCAAGACCAGACCCTCGACATCGTGATGGCTTCCGGCGAATCCAAATCCATCAATGTCCACAAGGAAGAAATAACCATGGAAGTCACGGATTTCGATATGGAAAACGGGGAAACAGTCTATCTGAACGAGCCGAAACTCTTCAATGCCGTATTCTCAGAAGACGTTGTAGACGCATACGCGGTATGTCCTGACAGCTGGAAAGCCGAGATAGCCGAACTCGAAGACGGACGCCATCAGTTCACCGTGACTGCTCCAGGAACAGGCAATCCAGATACCGCATACGAAATTTTGATATACCTTCAGTCAGCGGAAAATCATCTGAGAGTCTACACGTTCAAATTCCGTCTTGTCCTGGAAGACTACAACGACGCATATACGGAGGCCTGGAGAAATTTTCAGGCCGGTGATCCGGATAATGTCCTGCTCGATTTCTCTTATGCCGGCTACATGCACGGCGAAGAGGCGCCTGCCGAGATCACCGTTACCGAAAATGCAGACGGGACATGCACGGCGAGCAACGGATACAAGGTATACAACATTGAGGAATACGGGGCAGACGGCACGGATGACAAGTCCGACCGCGACGCTTTCATAGCCATGCTCACCGATGCTCTCGGGAAGCCTGAATTGAATGATGCCGGCGATCAGCTGACTTTTCCTCACAGCAACGCCGCAATAAACGCCATTTTCTATTTGCCGGAAGGCAATTTCATACTCCATACATCAGCCGACAACAATGCTGAAAAGAATAAAAGCACATCCATCGTCATCAGAGGCAGCAACATTATTCTGAAAGGAGCAGGACGGGAGAAGACTACCGTCACCATGCAGGACCCGAATCTGCCGAGCCAGGGTGAATCCGTCATGTACTCCTCCCCTGACATGATACAGCTTAAGCACAACACAGGAATCCAGGCGGGCACCGTTCTCGCAAATGTGACGGCAGATGCAGACAAAGGTGTCTTTTCAGTGACTGTCGACGGGACCGGCTCCATCAGGAAAGGAGACTGGGTCTGTCTGTATCTTTTGAACAACTCCCCTGAAGCAGTAGATGCCGAACTGGATCCGTATGAAGCGGGAACAGGACAATATGGCGAACAATGGACTATCTCGTCGGAAGGCGTTTCAGTCAGGGATCTTCATCAGGTCAAATCCGTATCTGGAAATACGGTAACATTCTGCGAGCCTGTCATGCATAAAATAAATGCTGCCTATGGATGGAAAATCGTCAGATACCAGCATTATGAAAACATAGGTGTCGAAGATATCACCTTTGCAGGCAATGCCAAGGACAGATTCGACCATCATGCATCATGGGAAGATGACGGAGCATACAAACCGATCAGTATTACCCGTGCGGTAAATTCCTGGATGAGACGAGTGGATTTCGTAAGCGTAAGTGAAGCCTGCTCCATAATTGAGAGCGCGAATGTCTCCGTTTACGACTGCGAGATATCGGGGACGAGAGGCCATGCCGCCATCAGGTCCCAGGGCTCGTCCAGAGTATTCATCGGAGCAGTCTCGGACAAGGCACAGGGTTACAGTATGGACGAGAAAGGCCATGACGTCACAGGCTCGGATCCTAATGAAGTCACCGGCCAGTATCATGCAGTGGGTGTTTCGAAGGAAAGCATGGGAGCTGTGCTCTGGCGGAATACATGGGGCAGCGACGGATGCTTCGAAGCACATGCTACACAGCCTCGTGCAACCCTTATCGACTGCTGCACCGGAAGTTTCATGAGATGGAGACAAGGAGGAGATGCCGTGCAGATGCCGAATCATCTTGCAGACCTGACACTTTGGAATTTCGAGAATACAAAACCATTTTCAGGGACATGGATATGGTGGGATCGTAGCGATTACTGGTGGAAATTCCTGCCTCCGATTGTCGTCGGATTCCATGGGGAGGCAGTCGCATTCGACGAGAATCAGACCAAGC
>CALUSD010000058.1 GCA_944323295.1 uncultured Bacteroidales bacterium
TGAAGCCGAGATAAGCCTGCATGGCGACGGTATTGGTCCAGTTCAGTTTCTTATTGACGGTAGTCATCCATCTCAGACCTACCGAGGCATTCTGATAGAAATTTTTCCGCTGCACGGGACTTTCATCCGCGTACGTGTAGGAGACGTCGGTGTTCAGGACTCCGCCTTTTTTCCCGAGGTCGAATCCTTTGGAAAGCGCGACCTGATAAGAGGTCGAATTCATGTTGGCGGAAATGCTGAGCGGAGAAAAACCGGTCTTGTTTTTTACTATAATGGTGCCGGAGGCAAGATTTCCGTATTTGGCGGAGGCTACGCCGGTGATGACTTCGACCCTCTGTATCCCCGAGGCGGAAATGGCTCTTAAATCAATACCCCCCCCCACAGATGATCTGCTGTCGCCTATTCCTACCGTAGGATTGGACGCCTGCATGTTCGCATCATTGCTCAGCGCCATTCCGTTCACGATGACGGATGTACCGAAATTGTTCGCATCGGAAACGACTGCGGAGCGGAGGTTGGCCTGCTGCACGCTCATGAAATCGGATGCTCCCATCTTGTTTCCCGGAAGCAGGGAGAGAATATCGTTCAGGTTCATGGCCTGAATCTGCTTGATGGCCTGGTCGTCGACCCGGTAGACGCTCGTACCCTTGTTGCTGTTGACCGCAGTGGCGGTCACTACGACTTCGTCCATGCTGAGGGCCTCCGGCTGCAATGTGAATATCAGGGAATCCATGTCGCTGTCGATATCAAGACTGCACTCTATAGTCCTGAAGCCCATGAACGATATGCCGATAGTGCTTCTGCCCTTGGGCAGCCGTATCGAGAAATTTCCGTCATGATCGGTGTATGTGGAAATAAAGAGGTCTTTCTGCACGACCGACACGAACTCCATCGGTCTGTCCCTGTCGTCGTACACGGTACCGGACACGGTAAATTCCTGAGCGGCGACCGACAGCGCCGTCAAAAACAGAATCAATACGGATGCGAAAAATCTATTCATGCTTACAGCCTTGGGGATTAAGCTATAAATGCTGGTTATAAGTTCGTTATAAACGACTTCCGCCTTTACGGACGGTGCTGACTGCAGCCTGCGGGGAAGTCATCATGTTCACAAATATAAACTTTTTTTCATAAATTGTTCAAAATTCCACCAGGCTTTTTATTAACTTTAGAAATTATTGTCGACAGACATCCGCAACCAACGATAAATTACCGCATATGAAAAAATCGATGATGCTTATTCCGCTTGCAGGAGCAGCATTGGCAGCCTGCCAGAATACCGGGCCGCAAAAGCCTAATATCCTGCTGATAGTAGCCGACGACCTCGGTCTCGGAGACGTCAGCGCATACGGAAGCACGACTATTTCCACACCTGCCATAGACTCCCTGGCAAACCATGGAATCCGTTTTGTCAACGGCTACGCGACATCGGCCACCTCGACGCCGAGCCGCTATGCCATGTTCACCGGGCAGTATCCGTGGAGGAATGCAGATGCGAAAATTCTTCCGGGAGATGCGCCGCTCCTGATTCCTGTCGATATTCCTACCATGCCGAAAATGATGCAGGAAGCAGGCTATGCTACCGCAGCCATAGGCAAATGGCACCTCGGGATGGGTGACGGGAATACGGACTGGAACAAACAGATCTCCCCGAGTGCAAATACGGTAGGTTTCGACTACACCTGTCTGATAGCGGCCACGAATGACCGGGTGCCGACCGTCTATGTGGAAAACGGACTGGTGGAAGGCCTCGACCCCGATGACCCTATATACGTGGACTATGAAAAGAATTTCGAAGGCGAGCCGACTGCCCTCACGAATCCGGAGATGTTGAAAATGAACTGGTCCGTCGGGCACAATTACTCGATAGTCAACGGGATTCCCCGTATAGGATATATGAAGGGCGGACAGAAAGCCAGATGGGTCGACGAGGACATGGCTGACTATTTCGTAGCCAAGGTGAAAAACTGGGCGGACAGTCTCGACACATCGAAACCGTTCTTCCTGTATTACGGTCTGCATGAGCCACATGTGCCCCGCGCCCCTCATTCGCGGTTCGCAGGAAGCACGACGCTCGGGCCGCGCGGCGATGCAGTGGTCGAAGCCGACTGGTGCGTAGGTGAAGTGCTCGCATACCTTGAAGAAAAGGGCCTGATGGACAACACCATAGTCATCTTCACGAGCGACAACGGCCCTGTGCTGAATGACGGGTACGATGACAAGGCGGAAGAGATGCTCGGAGACCACGATCCCCGCAACGGCACCCGCGGAGGGAAATACAGCCTGTTCGACGGAGGAACGCACATCCCATTGATAATATACTGGAAAGATCATATAGAACCGGCAGTCTCGGATGCCCTTGTCTGCCAGATGGATCTGTTTGCAAGCATAGGCAGCCTGATAGACGGAAATGTCCCTGAAGGCCTCGACAGTCAGAATACGATAGACGCATTCCTCGGAAAATCCGACCTGGGCAGGCAGTATCTCATTCATGAAGCGGAAGGGCGCTTGGCTCTGCGCGACGGGGACTGGACGATGATTCCGCCATACGAAGGTCCTGAGCGCAACTACTCGAAAAACGAACTCGGGAATCTGCCGGACTATGCGCTTTTCAACATGAAGGAAGACCCGTCACAGATGACCGATGTTGCAGACCTGGAGCCTGAACGGCTTGAGGCGATGAAGAAAGCATTTTCAGAAATCACCGGCAGATAGAAATTTCCGGTATTTTGCAGTCCGGGAAAAATCCATGAGAATAGTAGAATGTGTCCCGAACTTCAGCGAAGGTCGGGACAATGTCAAAATAGCCTCAATAGTTTCAAGCATTTCCGGAGTCGCAGGAGCGGAAATCCTCCATGTCGACTCCGGAGAGGCCGCAAACCGCACCGTCATCACTTTCAAAGGCAGTCCGGAAGCCGTGACGGAAGCCGCATTCAAAGCCGTAAAGACAGCATCCGAAGTCATAGACATGCGTTTCCAGCATGGAGAACATCCGCGTATCGGAGCTACGGACGTGCTGCCGATAGTCCCCGTTTCCGATACCACATTGGAAGAATGTGCAGAGATGGCGAGAAATCTCGCCCGAAGGATATACTCGGAACTCGGAATACCATGCTATTGCTACGAAGCAGCAGCTTTCAAGCCCGAGAGAAAACGTTTGGAAATATGCCGCCGCGGCGAATACGAGGCTCTGGAAGCCAAAATCCATGACCCGGAGCAGCGTCCCGATTTCAGCCCGGCCACATTCACCGACATTGCGGCGCGTGCAGGCGCCACGGTCGTCGGAGCACGGAATTTTCTGATCGCGGTAAATTTCAATCTGAACACCGGCTCGGCGGACATCGCCACCGAAATCGCACGTGAAGTCCGTGAGAGCGGAAAAGTCGTCACGGGAGCAGACGGCCGCAGGATCAGAATCCCCGGAGTGCTGAAAGGATGCAAGGCCATAGGCTGGTACATCGAAGAATACGGCATCGCCCAGGTCTCCATGAATATCACCGACATCTCGGCCGCGCCTCTCCACAAGGCCTTCATGGAGGTCTCGAAGGCGGCAGAAGCGCATGGAGTAAAAGTCACCGGCACCGAAATCATCGGTCTCGTGCCGAGGCAATGCCTTGTCGACGCCGGCAGATTTTTCCTCGGCCGGCAGAACGCGCACCACGACACGCCTTCCTGTGCCGGAGGAAATAAATCCGCAGCGTCGGGGACGCCCGACATTACCGAAACCGAGTTTCTCGACATTGCCGTCAGGCACCTTCATTTGGATGACCTCCGGCCTTTCGACCTCTCCTCCAAACTAATTTGATTCTGGAGGTCCGTAACAGTTAAGATGAACACCGCAAGAGTGCGACCCAAAAGGAGGATGACAAAAGATAATAAAAGAGGGTGGCTGAAAAAAATTTCGCCACCCTCTCAAATATCTTTTTCCGCAAAACCTTTACGGAATTTCCGCAAAGGCGTCAGTCACTGACCTGCACTTCGTCAAGATCGTTCAGAGTAAACTGGAAATTCTCGTTGTATATGGTCATGATACCTGTAAGACTCACGTTGCTGCTTTTGGTAACATCCGGCACGCCCGCATCAGGATCCCCGGTCAGAGGAGTATCGGCAAATCTCGCATAACCGCTCGTACGTACCTGCAGATACGTATTCGTGCCGCCTACGGAAAAATACTGGCTGACAGAAATATACTCGGGCACAGCGGCAGAAAGAGCAGAAATAG